>DASZFO010000323.1 GCA_035939775.1 Pirellulales bacterium
CGTACACGATGAAATCGGCGAGATCAATAAATACGATTTTCGCACCGAATCGAACTACGTCTTCAAGGCCCGCAAGGGGCTCGATGAGGAGATCGTCCGCCAGATCTCCGACATCAAGAACGAGCCGGCCTGGATGCGCGATTTCCGGCTCGAAAGCCTGAAGATCTTCAATTCGAAGCCGATGCCGCGATGGGGCGGGAAAATCGGCATCGACTTTCAGGACATTTACTATTATCTCAAGCCGGCCGAGCACCAGGGGAAGACCTGGGACGACGTGCCCGAGGAGATCAAGAAGACCTTCGATCGGTTGGGCATTCCGGAAGCGGAAAAGAAGTATCTCTCCGGCGTGAAGGCCCAATTCGAGAGCGAAGTCGTCTACGGCTCGCTGCAAGAAGAACTGAGCAAGCAGGGAGTGATCTTCACCGACACGGATTCGGCCGTGCGAGAATATCCCGACTTGGTGCGCGAGTATTTCGCGACGATCATCCCGCCGTCCGACAACAAATTCGCGGCCTTGAACTCGGCCGTCTGGTCGGGCGGGTCGTTTATCTATGTCCCGAAAGGCGTGAAGATCGAATTCCCACTCCAGGCTTATTTCCGCATCAACGCCGAGAGCATGGGACAATTCGAGCGGACGCTGATCATCGTCGATGAAGGGGCGCAAGTGCATTACGTCGAGGGCTGCACCGCCCCGATGTACACCACCGAAAGCCTCCACTCGGCCGTGGTCGAGATCATGGTCAAGAAGCATGCCCGCTGCCGTTACACCACGATCCAGAATTGGGCCAACAACATTTACAACCTGGTGACCAAGCGCGCGATGGCCTACGAGGGGGCCACAATGGAATGGATCGACGGCAATCTCGGCAGCCATCTGACGATGAAATACCCCTCGGTCTACATGATGGAACCGGGCGCTCGCGGCGAGATCCTCTCGATCGCGTTCGCCTCGGCCGGGCAGCACCAAGATGCCGGGGCAAAGCTGGTGCACTGTGCTCCAAACACCTCGGGGCGGATCATCTCCAAGTCGATCTCGAAGAACGGCGGCCGGGCCAGTTATCGCGGGCTCGTGAAAGTCGAGAAGGGGGCCAAGAAGTCGAAGTCGAACGTCGTGTGCGACGCCCTGATTCTCGATCCCAAGAGCCGCAGCGATACGTACCCTTACATCGAAATCGACGAGCAGGACGTAACCGTGGGCCACGAGGCGAGCGTCTCGAGAATCGGCGAAGAGCAATTGTTCTACCTGACCAGCCGCGGCCTTTCGGAGGCCGAGGCCAGCACGATGATCGTCAGCGGCTTCATCGAGCCGCTCGTGAGGGAACTGCCGATGGAATACGCCGTCGAAATGAACCGGCTGATCGAATTGCAGATGGAAGGGACAGTGGGTTAAGGGTGCGGAGCTGGTCCTGTTGCGGTGATGTTTTTATATAGCCCAGGCGTTCACGCCTGGGGCCGTCGATCATCCAACCCGTTGTCACCCCTTTAGGGGCTAGGGTCGACTTTGAAGCCCCGTGAACGGGGCTAGGAACAAGTCATCGTTTTTTGGGCGATCCCAGGCGTAAACGCCTGGGCTACGCAAAAGAGCGCAGCGCATAAAGTAGCCGGACTCAATGGCCATCTCCTCAACTGCTTCTACTGCGACTGGATTTAGCGCCGCCTCTTTCGCTGCCTTTCTCGAATCGCGCGACGAGCCGGGGTGGCTTATGGATCAGCGCCGCGCGGCTTGGCAGATGTTCGAATCGCTGCCGATGCCCACGCGGAACGACGAAGAATGGGCGCGCACCGATATTCGGCTTTGCCGGCTGGATCGGTTTCAGTTGCCCTTGGAGGCCGGCTCCGCGATGTCGATCCCCGACGCTCTCTTGACGCAGGGCGTCGAATTGGCCGGGCGGATGGTTACGCTCGACAGTCACTTGGTTTCGGCATCGCTTGATCCAAAGTGGGCCGAGCGCGGCGTGCTGTTCGGCAGCTTGGACGCGCTCGTTGCCGAGCACGGCGACCTGATCAAGCCGCACCTGTTTCGCGCGATGGACGCCGACTACGATAAATTCTCGGCGCTGCACGCCGCTTGCTGGTCGGGCGGCACGCTGCTGTACGTTCCGCGCGGCGTGAAGATCGATAAGCCGTTTCACAACCTTTCAGCGCTTTCGGACGGCGGCGTCGATCTCGGACACATCCTCGTCGTGTTGGAAGAGGGCGCCGAGGCCACCGTACTTTCCGAGACCGCCGGCGGTAGTCCGACCGGCGCCGGCCTGCACTGCGGCGGGATCGAGCTATTGGTCGGGCCTGAGGCGAAGCTGCGGTATGTCAATCTGCAAAACTGGGGACACGGAGTTTGGCACTTCGCTCATCAGAAAGGTCTGGTCGATCGTGATGCCGGTTTGCAGTGGACGATCGGCGCGCTCGGGAGCCGTTTGGCCAAGGTCAATCAGCATGTGGCGTTGGTCGGTCCGGGTGCCGAAACTCAAGTGAACGGCGTGATGTTCACCGAAGGGAAGCAGCATCTCGCCTACCATACCCTTCAGCACCATGAAGCTCCGTCGTGCCGCAGCGATCTGCTCTACAAGGGCGGTTTGCAAGACAAATCGCGACTCGTGTGGCGCGGAATGATCAAGGTGGATCGCGACGCCCAGAAAACCGACGGCTATCAGCGCAACGACAACTTGATGCTCTCCGAGGAAGCTCGGGCCGATTCGATTCCGGGACTCGAGATCGAAGCCGACGACGTGCGCTGCACGCACGGGGCGACCACCGGCCGCGTGGACGACGAGCAAATCTTTTATTGCCGCTGCCGCGGATTGACGCGAGAGGAGGCGATCCGCACGGTCGTCGTCGGTTTTTTCCAACAAGTGTTCGACCGGATCACGATCGACAGCGTTCGCGAAGCGCTCGGCGAGGCGATCAAACGGCGCGTGCGAGAGTTTGAATGACCTGCGCGCCGCCGCGCACTCCCCGGCGCTGCGACTTGGGTCGCGGCTAAATGGGTGACTTTTTCGTACTTTGTCCTTCGCACTTGCGTTTCCATGTCCGACTTCGTTCGCGTTGCCAGCACTTTCGAGCTTTCCGATCCTGGCCGGATGCTGGTCGAGGTTGACGATCGGATGATTGCGCTATTTCACGTCGGTGGAAAGTTTTACGCGATCGACGACGTTTGCACGCACGACGGCGGGCCGCTCGCGGAAGGGGAATTGGAAGGATTTGCCATTGCTTGCCCGCGACACGGGGCGAAATTCGACATCCGCGACGGCCGAGTCCTTTCGATGCCGGCCACCCAATCGACCGTCGCCCATGAAGTAAAAGTCGAAGGAACCGACGTTTTCATCCGCGTGATTGAGTAGAATGGATTGAGGCGGGCTGCCGGAGCTTCCAATCAAGTGTTGGAGTTCAGGCTTTGGCCTGCGGCGGCAGCCTAAAGCCTGAACTCCAACGATGCGGTCCTGTCTCTGCCCTTTGAGGTTTTCCATGCCTATCACTGAAGATGCCGTTCGCGAGACCCTTAAGCAGGTGATCGATCCGGAGTTGTTCATCAACATCATCGACCTGGGGCTGGTCTACACGGTCGCGACCGAGCCGGCCGGCGAGAAGGAAAACGTCAAGATCGAGATGACGATGACCAGCCCCGCGTGCCCCGCCGGCCCGCAGTTGATCGGCCAGTCGAAGCAAGCGCTCGGCCGGTTGGAGGGGGTCGGCGACGTGGAAGTGAAGCTCGTGATGATCCCGCCTTGGACCCCCGACCGAATGACCGAAGACGCGCGCGATCAATTGGGGATCTTTTGAAAGGCTATTCCGCGTCGAGAATCTCAATCTTTGCCTGGCCGATGACTTGCGAAACCGGGAGGAAGCAACTGTATGCCGCTTCCCCTTGCAGGCTCGAATCGGTCAGCTTGAGATAGGCGGCCCCGATGCCGCCCAAGCCGCGTGTCGCGTCGAGCGGTATCCAACGGTCACCGATCCAGACTTCATTCCACATGTGGAAGGCGAAGCCCGGATGGTCATCAACGTAAACGAGTCCGATCGCCACGCGCGCCGGAATTCCCCGCGACCGCGCGAGCGCCGCCAGCAGCACGGCGTGTTGAGAGCAAGCTCCCTCGCGGCTGTCGGCCACTTCGACGGCGGTGGAAAACGCCTTGAGATAGTCCTTGGCGACGACATATTGGTGCACGAATCGTTCGAGCGCCGCGGCTGTCTCCCAGGCATCGGTCCCTTGGCCTGCCGCCCGTTTCGCCAGCTCCACGATCCGCGGCGCATCGCTCTGCACGAGATTATTCGGCTGGCGGTCGTCATCGGCGGGCGGCCGCTCGCGGCTCGGGTCGGAAGGTGTGCCACCGCCGGCCGGTAGCGCGGCATCGCCAGGCGCGAAATCAGGGGCCGGTCGGCCAGGGCGGATCGAACGGACGACGATCTCCGCGGTGTGAACGTCGATCGGGGTCACGCGCTGCGTGCCGCCGCTGGCAAACACGTGGCTTGGATCCTCCGATTCGAGCCGGACGCGGTATCGCACGCGCCGCGTATTCTGAGCGTGATCGAGGGGCCGATCGACGCAGACGATCGTCGAGAGCAAAAGGTCGAACCTGGCCGCCCCGGCTTCCGCCATCGCGATCTCGCGCGTCGTGCGGTACGTGACCTGGTGCAAGGCGTCGATCTGCATCTTCAGCACCTCGCCGTCGTGGTTGGTCCACCACACCGAGCGAATGATGTCTCCTTTGGGAAGCGTCGCCGTCCAGTCGATCCGCAGCAGGTCTTCCGAATGGTCCAACAGCATCGTCGGCTCGTAAGCCGTCGAGACCAGCTCGATCTCGGCCACTTGATTGAAGCCGAGCATCAACCCCGAAAGCTTGCGCCGCTGGCCGGGCTGCATCGGCTGCCTGGCCAGAGAATGCTCGGTCGCCTTGAATCCGCCGGCGCCGGCCGGCCAGGGGATCGACGTGCGAAGGGTCTTGCCGGTCGTCATGGTCTGAAACGTGATTTGACCGTCGCGGATTTTCGCTTTGGTGACAATCGGCTCCTGGCCGGAATTGATCTCCGTCTCGATGCGGAGCGGTTCGCCGTCGAGCGTCTCGATGCCGGTCGATTTGATTTTCTCATCCGTTCGTTGGCCGTTGCGATTGACGGAGAAGTTCACCTGCTCGTCGATTCGCAGCAGGGGCTTGCCATGATCGACAAGTCGGCTTTCCGAAGTCCATCCATGGCCGACCTTGACTCCCTGAATGAACATCGCGAACCACTGCTCTTGCGGATCGCCGTTGACATGAGGCCTCAACGCTTCGCCCGGCATTTCCGATCGCCCGGAAGATTCCGGCGCTACGGAGATCGGCGGATCGACCGACGATGAACTCGACTCGGCGGGCGAGCACCCGCCGCAAAGCGCAAGGGCCGGGAGCGCCAAGATCGCCATGGCTCGCGAGGTCGATCGATGAAACCGTGTGAATCGCATCGCGGTTTGTCTCGTTGAGTGGCGTGGCCAAAACGGTCGAGCAATCGGATGGCGGCAGTCGCGCCGGCCGCGTGTTAGTTTCGCGGCAATGCCCTATCCGTACCCGAAATCCGTCGTCAGGGGCAAGTGGAACATCCGCCGTGGCGGCCCGGCTTTGGACTTGAGACCGCAAACGCCCCACCATTCCCATTCGACGGGTTTGGCGCTGGCAAAGTCCCCGCGATCGCGCCGAATTGCCGTCCGGGACAGCGTTTCAGCGATTTCCTACCTGGCGAATAGCGGCACGCGGCGCTACGCGATGCTAAACTAACTTGAGTGGGAATAAGCGGCGAAAATCGGTCATCCGGAACCCGATTTCACCGCTTTGGCGGTTCGCTCCGGCGGGGGAAAGCGGATTTTCCGGCCCTGCCGGGAACCCTGGATGCGGGTTCGAGCAAAGTGCCATTCGGCCGTTCGCCACCCGCGTAACCGCAACCTAGGGTTGCTCAACGAACGAACCGACGGGATCGACAATTTGAGGTTCAGGGCCGACGGCAAACCGTGACCTAGGTTTTCGACCAAAGGCTCAGCAAACCGACTTATCGGGCGCTTCGGCCAGCCGGCCACGAAAACGCCCGAGAGTCCAACAGAGATTGAGATTCGCCGATGGGCTTCTTGAAAAAGATCTTTCGCAATGTCTTCCGCGATGGAGCGCAGGTTGGAACCACCAGCAGCTTTTCCAAGCTCTCGGAAGAAGAGTTGGAAGCGCATCTCGGCGTCGCCCGCTATGGCAACTTCGTCTTGACCGATGCGGTTCGCCCGTCGGCCGATCTGCAAGTCGTGCCGTCGCAGGGCTATCGGCACGACGTGTATTACGACGAAGAGAGCCGCGCTCGCGTTCCGGTGCTGATGGCTGCCGCTACGCACGACAAGCTCTTTGAAACCTTCATGGACCTCTTGGATCCGCTCGGCTTCGAGGTCGACGTGGTGCTCGAGACGAGCCACAACCGCGAGAGCCGCGGACACCTCGATCTGTACCGCGAGCACATCGATTTGCCGGTGCTCAAGAGCATCCTCTGGGATTTCGAGGAGCTGCTGATCAACGATGGCTGCACGGGCATCGCCGTGCTCAATCCGGGCGTGCCGATGGAGGTGCAGTTCGACGAGCACAAGCTGCTCATCGCCTACGGCCACGACCTCGAGCCGTTCGAGGACGTGCTGCGCGACCGGCGAATCGCTTGCAACGACAAGATGAAATTCATCACCGAGGCCGAGCACGTCCATTCCTCGAGCGACCAATTCGCTCAGCAGTTCGAGGAACTGAAGATGCGGCTGGGGATGGATTGCGACTTTGATTGCCAGTAGATGCGGCATCTTGCCGCATCGATTGAAGCAGCGGGACGCCGCTTCCACGCGTCAGAACGAATACGCCTTGCCGTCCAGTTCGATCACGACCGGCTCATCGAACGTCATATACTTGGCCACGTCGCGGCCGAATTTGTCGATCAGCTCGAAATACTCCTTGCTATAGCGCTCGATCTTGATCGGCTGCTTCTCCTGGTCTACGGTCACGGTCGAGTCGATCCACTTGTCGCCGCGGCGGTAGAAGACTTTGCGGCCGATTGAGCGGACGTTCTGAACGACCTTGGCGCCTTCCGCGTCGGCCGGTTTGGTTGCCGCGGTTGCTAGGCTGTCGCCCAGCGGCTGTGCGATGGTAGCGCGGGCCAGAGGGGCGCTTTCCCCCGGCATCAAGCCGCTATCTCTGAAGTAGAATCCGCGGTCGGCGGATCGAGCGCCGCCGCCGCGCCCTGCGAAACCACCTCCTGCCGCGCCGCCAGCGTATGTCCCATCGACCGGCGTCGCCGCTTTGAGCAAATGCTCCTTCGCCTCGCGCTGCTCAACGCCAATCTGCCCCTCGACCTCTTTGAGCAAGTCGAGCCGCCGATCGACTTCCTGGAAGGTAGTGGACACGTCGCGGTTGGCGCCGTTTTCGTCGGCCATAAACGACGTGTACGGCGTCAGAACGCCGTGCCGCCTTGAGAGAGCAATCAATTCCTTGACCAACTCCTCGTTTCGCCCCTTGAGGTCGAGTTCGTCGAGGATCTCGCCGATCCGGCGAACGGCCCAGAGCTTTTCGATAAAGGCCGTGCTTTCGTCGTTGCTTTTTTCGACGAGCGTGGCCGGAAAATCGAACTTCTCCTCTTTGTCGCCGACGTGCCCCTTCACGACGACCTTGGCAGTTCCAGGATGTTTGTAGCGCCCCACGATCACGAGCTGTTCGCCGGCGAACAGGTCGTGGGACTCCCTCGGATAAACGCGATTGACTGGCTGGCCCCGTTCGGATGCGCCGCCCTCGATATCCCACTTGATCGAAAGATCGTTCAGCACCGGCGCGCTAATGCGATTGTATAGGGCGCTCACGCGCGATTCGATGTTCTCGTTCGGCCGCACATATTCGCTGTCCCCGAAATTCTCGCGGGCCAGCTTATCGAGCAGCCGGCTGTTCAGGTCGTATCCCACTCCGAACGTGAAAATCCGGGCATGCACCTTGTTGTATTGCTTCGCGTTTTCGATGATCTTCGACTCATTTTGCTCGCCGTCCGTCGGCAATCCGTCGGTGAGGAAGAGCACGAGGCTGGGCCGGCTCGCATCGTGCAATGGAGTGAGCGCCGCCCGAAGCGCCCCATCAATGTTCGTGCTGCCGCCGGCGTAGATACCCTCGATGAAGCCCAGAGCCGCTTTCCGCGTCTCATCGTTGAGCTTCTGCAGCTCGGGCTTCCAACTTTCCACTTCGCTGTCGAAGGCGATCACGTTGAACAGGTCTCCATCGTGCAGATTGTTGAGCACGAACTTCGCAGCTCCCTTGGCCTGCTCGATCTTCTCGCCGCTCATGCTCCCCGAGCGATCGACCACGAACACGACCGTTTTCTTAGGCTGCTCGTCGCCGGCGGCCTTGATCGCGGGGCTCGCGAGCAAAAGAAAGTAGCCATCCTCGCTGTCGTTATGGCGATAGCTCAGCACGGTGGCTCCAACTTGTCCCCTGCCGACGTCGTAAAACAGCCGAAAATCACCCGTGGGAATGTTGTTCTCGGCCTTGTAAGTGACGACGGCATGCTTGTCGTCCGGCCGCTTGATCTCGACGGCATGGCTCGGGCTGTAGACGTTTTTGATCTCGGACTGGCTGTCGATGGCCACCTGAAACTTGATCGATTCGACCGGCTGCGACGTGTATTTCGCCGTGCTGAGCGGGAAGAGGAAATCGGTCAGACCGTCGGTCTTCCGACAGAGCTGCGAATAGCGCAGCGTCACACTTCGCTCGGCGCCGGGCGGCACGGGGAAGACGCTCGTCTTGAATAGGCCCGTGCCCATCCATTCCAGCAAGGCCGGATCGCGATTCTTGCGGACGATCTCCTCGTAAAGGTGCCGCGCCTCGGAGGCCGGCATGAGTTTGGCTGGATATTCCTTGCCGTCGATGAGGAGCGTGAGTTGATCGACGGCACCGTCGTATGGCAATGGAAAGACGAAGCAGACCTCCATCGCCCGGCTGCCGGTGTTTTCGAACGATTGCGACACCTGCACCCGCGCGACCTGCTCCTGCAGCTTGACATTCACCTCCAATGCCTTGATTTTGTACGCGCTGTCGGGAATCGGCTGCGGCCGCGGATGCGGATAATAGGGCGGATAGACGATGATCGGGCGCGGCAGAATCACCTGCTCGGCCGGATTGACGTTGATCAACACCCCCTGTGCTCGCCCGACGCCGGGAGCAGAAAGGCTGCACAGAACGACTAAGCACGACAAAATCGGTAGATGGGGCGAAAGGCGAGACATGGCGACTGCCTCCTTGGCGAGACGGGAAATTGATGCGGTCTATGTAACTTAGATTCCGCAGAATCGAAGAAAGTTCCCGGCGTACATACTCGCCGAGAAAAACTCCCCAGATTGGTTGAAAAACAGAAGGAATCCTCGCCGACGCTGGCAGCGTTCGCCACGATTGATCCGCACTTGCGGAGTTCAGCCGATTCCGGCACACTACCGCCCCCTTCGGCACGCCCAGCGTGCCCTACGGCCTTTCATTCAGTCGAAATCGGTCCGGTTCATCACTCCGTATCTCGAGCTGGCCATGCGGCACTTTTGGGTATTGGCAGGCGCGGCTGCCACGGCCATCGGCTGTGCACGGGCGCTCGATCGACCGGTCGCGCCGCTGATGCCCGATGCCGGTTTGCCGCAGGTTCAGCAAGGCGAGCCGGCGCCTGCCCCGATCGTGATGCAATACGCTCCGCCAATTGGTCCCGGCGCGCCGGCAATCATGCTCTCCGATCCGCTGCGCGTGCCGATCGCGGACCGCGATTACGCCTGGGACCAGCTCGTCGCCGTGGTCGAGGAGTACTTCAAGGTCGAGCATGAAGAGCGCGTCCGTCTGGCGGGCGACATCTTGACGGAAGGGCGGATCGACACCTACCCGCTCACGGGCGCGACGCTGCTTGAGCCCTGGCATGGCGATTCGGTCACGTATCGCGACCGGCTGGAGAGCACGCTGCAATCGATCCGCCGCCGCTGCTTTATTCGCGTGATGCCCGAGCAGGCGAGCTACCTGATCGACTTGGAGGTGTTCAAGGAATTGGAAGATTTGCCGCGGCCGTCGATGTCCACTGCAGGAGCGGCCACGTTCAATACCAGCGCCGCCGACGATCGAGGCACGCAACCGCTCCCGTCCTTCAGCCAGTTCAGCGGGACCGCGCGCGGCCCGCGGCCGATCAATTGGATTCCGCAGGGGCGCGACGTGAATCTAGAGCAGGTGATGCTGGCAAAAATCCAAGCGCGGCTGGCCGTGGCCGTCGTGCCCGCCTTCGCGCCGCCGGCGTTCGCGCCTGGGCCCGTCTTGCCCGCGCCGGCGCCGGAAGTCATTCCGCGGCCGCAATGAGTGCGCGGTCCTCAGGGCCTTGGGCGCTGAATTCCGCCGTATTGCTGATTGCGAATTTGTCGCGATCCGTATCCAATGGCGATATTCTTTTGACGAATACAACAATGTTGATCGACAAGTGTCGTGCATCGTATCGTCGCGGGCAGTTTCCCCTTCTTGCCAGACGCCGAGGGTTCGTGCCATGGAAAACAAATCGACGCTGATGTTCGTGGTCTTGGCACTCTGCGGGACCGCCTGCATTCTTGCTTCAATCGGGGTAGTAACCTATCTCTATCACGAGCACGCGGCACAAATTGAACAAGCCAGTGCAAACTCCGAAAAATTCGGGCTCTTTGTGGCGTTTCCTTCAATGGCCGGGTTTGTGGTCGGCGCCGCCTTGATGGCAACGGGGATCTGGATTGGGCTAAAAGATAAAGCACGGTGACCATTGCCAAAAGTCCAGACGCCAGTGGCGTCGGGCAGATTCGAATCTGAATCCCGAGATTTCAGATTCGCGATTTGAGATCTTCGAGCAACCTGACGGCGCGGCCGATTTCGGCTCTTTGGCGGGCCGGCTCTTGCGGGATTTCGCGCTCGATCGTGAGCGGGCCCGAGTAGCCGAGGCGGGCGAGCGTGCGGAGGTAGTTGTCGAAGCCGACATCTCCTTCGCCGAGCGGCACTTCCTGGCCCCATTCCTTGCCCGGCCGGGCGGCCCACTTGGCGTCTTTGCAATGGACGCTCCGCACATAGGGACCGATCACTTCGAGTGCCTCGATTGGATTGCCGACGCCGTAGAGAATCATGTTCGCCGGGTCGAAGTTCACGAACAGGTTGTTGCGCTCCACGTCGCGGATGAATCGCAGGAGCGCGTCGGCGGGTTCCTGGCCGGTTTCCAAGTGCAACGATTGGCGGTTGCGGCGGCAATGATCGCAGAGATCGCGAGTGACGGCGAGCACTTCGCCGTAGAGCGGCGCGCCGCGTTCGTGCGGCACAAAGCCCAGGTGCAGCGCCACCACGTCGCAGTTCAAAAGCCGCGAGAATTCGGCGATTTCCTTCATCTCTGCGAGGCGCGCCGCTCGAGTCGCCGGAGGCACGAGGCCCACCGTCCGCACGACGGTCGGGATGTCGGCGTAGCTTTCCCCTTCAAAGCCGCCGAAAACGGCCGTGAGCCGAATCCCCAACTCGCCGAGACGAACGAGAAACCGCCGAGCGTTTTCCGCCGTCCGTGTTTCGCGATGCGGGGCGTGCAATTGAATCGTCGGCACGCCCAACTCGCGGGCGACATCGAGTTGAACCCCGAGCCCCGCGTCGATACTGGCAAACACGCCGAGCGGCCACTTCTCGGTCACACTTGGTATTCCTTCCGAGTCGTGTCCGGCTTGATGTTTTCCGGCGTGGCGTCGTTGTCAATATCGAACCAATCCTTATTGAACTCCAGGCGGGGCTGGCTGGAATTCTGAATCACGGCGTTGCTCACCAGCGCAATCACCGCGTCACCCAGGGCAACCTTTGGTGTGCAGCGGGGAAGGTTCTCCGGAGACGGGTTCTTGATGCACCAGCCCCAATGCTCGAGTTCCTCGGTGTAGCCGCGGCTGATCGGACCAAGTTCCATCGCTGCCTTGCCGACGGGCGCGGCATGGCCGCCGCTTTCGGCCGTGTTCAGCACCGCCGCTCCGGTCTTGTCCTTGTCCACTTTGATCTTGGTGCTCGTCAAGGTGGCGAAGAGCAGGGCCTCCTGTTCGCGCTCGAGCACGAGCGTGCCCTTGGTGCCCATCACCACTTCGCCATAATCGCCGAAGCCGTTGCCGTTGATCGACGAATAGGTGACGACGATCTTTTTGTTCGGGTCCGAATCGTACCCCGGCGCCGGGAACTCGAACATGCAGTAGACATGATCTTCGCAATCGCGATCGAGCGGGAAGAGGCTGCGGCCGCCAATCGCCGTCACGGTCAGCGGCAATGCATGGTGCTGACCAGCTTTTCCATTGGCCTCGTGCATCGCGCCGATCAAGAGCCCAGCGGCGTCCAATTGGTGGCTTCCCAGCTCAGCCATCAACCCGCCCCCCGTGCGCTTCCAGAGCCGCCAACGGATGAGTTCTTCCAGCGGCGACCGCTTGTAGCCACTGGAAAGCGTCTCGTCTTCGTAGCCGTATTTGGCCGCGTCAACGTCCTTGTCGGCGAGTTGGGCATTGATCTGCGCGATGAGTCTCTCGGCGTCTTCAACCTTTTTTGCGGTTACCTCAGGAGAATTCTTGAGCGCCTTGAGTGTCGCGATTTGGTTTTGGAGCTTCTTTACATCGGCGGCATTGGTCGGCAGCGGCATCTGCCAACTGTCATGCCCCGGCAAATTGCCGCGGTGCCACTGGGCGCGGATATGGTGGATGTCGCCGATAATCCCGTGGGCGATAAGCCACTTGGCGTTGTCGTAGAGCACGCTGTAGTTGCGTTGATGGCCGACGGCCAGAATCTTGCCGGTTTCCTTGGCCGCCCGGCCCATTTCCTTGCACTCATGGATGCTGTGCCCCATCAGCTTCTCCGTGAGCACGTGCTTCCCTTTGCGCATGGCCTGAATCGCCACCGGGGCATGCAGGTGCAACGGCAAGGCGATCACTACGGCTTCAACGTTCTTGTCATTGAGCAGATCCATGTAGTCTTTGTCATAGACCGTCACGTGTTTGCGGGCTTCCGTCTCGTCCTTCCAACTGTACATGGAAATCAGGCCGGGGCGGCGCCCGAGCGCGTCGGGGCTGGAATGATCGCCGTGAAAAGCCCGATGAATGCTGAAGGGCCGAATGTCGGCAATCGCCACGACGTCGATATACCTTCGCGTTTCGGGAGCGTGCAGTGCGCCAAGCAGCACTTCCCCTTCGTCGCCAACGCCGATGAAGCCGACGCGGAGCGGGTCCTTGGGCGGGCCTTCTTTCGCGTAGTCGAAATACATCGCGCCCAGACCGGCGCCGGCGACCGTCACCGCCAGCGTGCTGCCCAGGAAGCCGCGGCGATTGAACGCGCCATCGCCGCCGATCGCCGTTTCGAAATTATCTTTGCCGATTTCACGTTCTTCGGGAGTGAGGTTCATGTCTTGCTTCCTTTTGCCGCGCAACACGGCCTGACGAGAAGATGAATAAAGTAATCCAGCCCGCCCCAACGCCCCACGGCCGTCGTCGCGAGCGCCAGCATGGCGAACATCTCGATCACTTGGCTGTAAGTCTCCACGGTCCCTGGAATCCAAGGAGGTTGGGAGCAAACGACCGACAACAGAAACGCGGCGCCGGCCAATGCGGCCAAACGAGTAAAGAGTCCGACAATGAGGCAGCCGCCCGCGACTAGAATCCCCCATGATACCACGGTGTCGATCTTGTGAATCTGAGCCGTGTCGGCCGGCATTTGGCCGAGCTTGCGTTGATCCGGCGTCAGCAGGTCAATCAGCCGATCGTGGTACAGGTCTTCAATTCCCTTGGCATCGGCTCGCCATTCGGCCGGCGTTGAGCTGATCACTGCCGAAGTGCCGCTCAGGCCAACCTCGCCGAGCGGATCGTGCGCGACCGCCGTGGCCCGATTCTTCATGAACGGAATCTCATTTCCGCCGGGGGCCGCCGGCATCGTCTGAGCGCGATAAACCAACTCGCGATAGAGCCGGACATCGTCGCCGTATCCTTTGCTCTCCTTGCTGCCTTTCATCAACTCTTCCATTTGCTTGGAAGACTGCTTGAGGATCTCATTGGCCTGCTCTTGCTGTTGCGCGTCCAGCTTGTAGAAGCTAGCGACCGAGTCTTGCTCGGTTTTCCAATCCTTGTTCACCTCGTTGAGCCAGTCGGCGTAAACGGCCACCGGCTTGCTTGATGGCTCCGCGGCGTCCTTTGTCGCGGTCGGGTCATCACCGGCCTCTCCAGAATTGGGCGAACCCTTGTCGGCCAGCGGCGTGAGGATCAACCGGTCCCACCCATGAAACTTCGGCAGCATCGCTTGATAACTGTCGGCCATTGGTCCCTTGGCCTGCCGCAAGAAGCCTTCGCTGCTCCAATTTGGATCGGCGCGATGCGCCAGTCCTTCTTTGAAGAAATGCCAGCCGATCGCCAGTCGCAACGCGACCAGCATGACCATTGTGCCGACACATAATCCAGATCGATTGCAGGCCAGGGGACTCCTCCTGCCCCGCCAAAGACGCGGGGCGAACTGAGCGGATGGGCGCTAAGGCGGGCGAACAGCGCCGGCGGCGGCGAGCGGGTTGCTGGCCCGCCTCGTCCGGCAACCCCCTGATTATTGTCGCCGCGACGGCTCTTGCCAACTGGTTTGCTCCACCATTTACCCGAATTTTCCGGCCACCTCACGTGATTACGGCGGATGCCGTCGTAAAGTTCGGCCGGCGCTATCCGCTTGCGGAAATCGGCAACGTCCGCCGGCGGCAAGATGGCATGGCCACTCAGGCCAGTGGCCATGGCACCCGCCGACGGCACGCTGCCTACGGCCTGATCTGCACCCGTCGGCCTTCAATGCGCACGCGGCCTTGGCCAATGAGCCGGAGGGCTTCGGGGTAGGCTTCGCATTCGGCTTGAAACACTCGCTCAGCGAGGGATTCGGCGGTATCGTCGTCGAGCACGGGAACGGCCCGCTGCAAGAGGATCGGGCCGTGGTCGTAGCGATTGTCCACGAAATGGACCGTGCAGCCACTCAGTTTGGCGCCGTATTCGAGCACGGCCTCGTGGACCCGGGAGCCGTAAAACCCAGTTCCGCAAAAGGCGGGAATCAATGCCGGGTGGATGTTCAGGATGCGGTTCTCGAAATCCGGCGGGATCGCGATCAGCTTGAGGAAACCGCCCATCACGATCAGATCGGGCGAGACCGCGCGGCAGGCGGCAAAAATGGCCAAGCTGAAGGCCTCGATCGATTCGAACGCGCGGCGATCGATCGTCTGTGCGGGGATTCTGACGTCGCCGGCGAACTGCAATCCGCGGGCGTTTGGATTGCTGGAGATCACCAGTTCGATTCGCGCATCGAGCTGCCGCGCGGCGATCTTCTCGATCAAGTTGCGCAGCGTTGTCCCGCCGCCCGAGATCAGCATGACGAGACCAAGCGGGCTGCGGGGAGGAAATTCTATCGGCGGCATGGTGTGCTCGATGGGGCATCGCCGCCGAAATATCGTGTCTCGGAAATGCACACGCTTCTTGAGGGCGGCGTCGAGCAGGGGGCAATTCGCCGGCAATCAACCCCAACGGGGTTGCGCCGACCGCTGCGCGTGACTATGGCGCAACCCCGTTGGGCAACGCCGTTAAGTATTATGCGACGGGAAGTACCGCAGATTATCGAGATTTCCAATGTTTTCACGGCATCGCCAGAGTGACTGCTGCTAGCGATTTCAGCGGAATCGCTCGAACAAACACGTAAGAACCAGCGCCGACTTGACTTACTGAAAATGCTTAACGGGGTTGCCCGTTGGGGTAGGAAGGGAACTGAGAGTTTCCATCTCCCTGGAGGGCGTAGCCCCGTTGGGGCAATTCTGGAATCGCGCTTCAAGCGTTGCACATGAATCTCCGCGCCATCGGCCCGATCATTTATTTGCTCTTTGCCGAGACGACTTGCACATACAGCGCGGCCTTGTATTCACCGATGGCGATTTCCACCGGCTCGACGCCGGGCAGCGGCTCAAACAACAGTTCGATCGCCAGCGTCTCGCCGCAGATGTAATCGGCGAATTCCTTCACCGCGGCTGCGAGTTCTGCCGCGTCAGTGACGATCCCGACGCGGATTCGGTCTGTGTATTTGCAGTTGATGTCCCGGCGTCGACCTTGAATCGTATGAACCACCTCGCGGGCTAGACCTTCGGAGATCAGCGCGGGCGTCAAATCTGTCGAAAGCACAACGACGCACGACCGCCCCTGCGCCGCCGCCCAGCCTGGTTTTGCCTGCAGCCGAACTTGCAAATCATCGCTATCGAGCGCGACCGGGCCGTCGGGCAAGTCAAGCGTCACCAGCCGCTCGGCTTCCAACCGGGCCAACAGCGCCGCGGCATCCACGCCCGCCAGCGCAGTTTTCAGCGCTGGCAGCCGCTTGCCGAGCCGGGGACCGAGCCGCTTGAGGTCGGGTAGCACCGTGTAGCTGATATACTGGTCTGCCTTCTCGGTGAATTCCACCTTCTTGACGTTCAACTCTTCTCGCAATAGGGCGGCATGTTCCGCGAGCCAAGCCTGGTGCGTCTTGTCGGCCAGGATCACTTCGACCTTGGCCAGCGGCTGGCGAATCTTGAGCTTTGCTCCCATGCGGGCCGCGCGGCCTTGCGAGGCGATCTCGCGCACTAGGCTCATGCGGGCGGAGAGCAATTCGTCGATGGCCGAGGTCTCGCCGGTCGGGAAATCGCAGAGATGAACGCTTTCCGTCACTCGCGCGCGGAACGGCGCCACGGCAAGGTTCTGCCACAGCGCCTCGGCCAGAAACGGCACGAAGGGGGCGACGAGCTTGGCCGTGGTGATCAGACATTCGTAAAGGGTCCAATACGCGTCGCGCTTGTCGCGCGACTGTTTGTCTTCGCTCCAATACCGATCGCGGCTACGGCGGACATACCAGTTCGACAAGGCATCGACAAACTCCGTAATCCGCCCGCAGGCGGCGAAGTTGTCGTATGCGTCCATTCGCTCGGTCACTGCCGCGGCCGTGCGATGCAACTCGCTGAGCACCCAGCGATCCAGTTCGCTCCGCTGGCCGATCGGGCGATAGTCCTTCGCGTGGGAGCGAACCATCGGTTCCAGCTCGCCGGCGTCGCCGCTGAGCGACGCGGCTGGATCGAAGCCGTCGATCGTGGCATAGATCACGAAAAAGCTGTAAACGTGCCAGAGCTTGAGCAGAAACTCGGGAATGCTCTCCTTGATCGCCCGCTCGCTGTAGCGGATCGTGGTCCACGGGGGCTGGTTAGCAAAAAAATACCAGCGTAAGGCGTCGCCGCCATAGCGGTCGAAGATCTCCTGCGGCTCCCGGTAATTTCGCTTGCTCTTCGAAAGTTTGTTGCCATCTTCGCCGAGCATCAGTCCATGCACGATGCAATTCTTGAACGGCAGCGGCAAACCCTTCGTGGGCCAATCGGAGTTGCGCGAATTGGGATCGCGAAAAAGGAGCGTGGCGATCGCAAGCTGGCTGTAGAACCAGCCGCGTGTTTGGTCGAGGCCCTCGCAAATAAAATCGGCTGGGAATTGCTCGCGGAATCTCTCGTGTCCCCGATGCGGATAGCCCCATTGGGCGAACGGCATCGCTCCGGAGTCGTACCAGCAGTCGATTACTTCAGGGACGCGCCGCATCCGCGTTCCCGGCGAAGCGCCTGGTTGCGCTGATTCGTACGTGATGGCGTCAATATACGGCTTGTGCACTTTAAGATCGCCGTTCAACTCGGGGTTCGCCTTCTTCGCGGCGTCCCAAACCTCGGTCCCTTGCAGGCCCGGTTTCTTCAGCAACTGGTCGTAGCTGGCGATCGCCTCGGCAAAGCCCGTCGCTTCGCAAACCCAGATTGGCAGCGGCGTGCCCCAATAGCGCTCGCGCGACAGCGCCCAATCAACATTCGATTCCAAAAAGTTTCCGAATCGCCCGTCGCGAATGTGCTCGGGCAGCCAATTAATCTGACGATTGTTCTTGAGCATCTCATCTTTGAACGCGGTCGTGCGGATGAACCAACTCTGCCGCGGGTATTGAATCAACGGATCCTCTTCCGCGCGCCAGCAGAACGGATATTCGTGCAAATACTGCTCTTGATGGTAGAGCAGCCCGCGATGGCGCAGGTCGCGGGTTATGTCGCGATCAGCTTCTTTGACCCAGCGGCCTTGAAAGTCGGGAGCTTCAGCGGTGAATTTGCCATCTGGTGCGACCGCGCAGATCAACTGCGGTCCTTGTCCTTCGATGAATCGAGCTTGTTCATCTTGAAGCAACTGATAATCCACTTCGCCGAACGCCGGAGCTTCGTGTACTAGCCCCGTGCCGCTTTCGATCGTGACGAACTTGGCCGCGACAACGCGCCATTGGAGATATTGCCGATCACCGCTCTTGAGCATTCCCAGCTCGTCGCCGCGCCGCGACGGTTTGCCGCTGATTTGGTCAAGTTGCGGCTGATCGTAATAGCAATCGAACGGCGGCAAGTAGCGGCGGCCGACGAACTCGGTTCCCATGAGCGTACGCTCGATCTTCAGTTCGCGCTTTACCTTCGCCGCGATGGATTCGACCAGAGCGGAGGCGATCACGAGTCGCTGGTTCGTCTCGGCGTCATAGACGACTGCGTACTCCAATTCCGGATGAACGGCGGCAAACTGATTGCTTGGCAGCGTCCAAGGGGTGGTAGTCCAGACGAGCAGATTCTCGTCGGTCTTGTTGCCGGCATCGTCCAGCAGTGGAAAGAGCACGTAGACGCTCGGATCGGCCACCTCGCGATAGCCTTGGCCGACTTCGCCCGCCGACAGGGCTGTGCCTCCTTGCGCCCACCACCAGACAATCTTGTGGCCTTGATACAGCAGCCCGCGGTTGAATAGCTCGGCCAACGAGGCCCACACGCTTTCGATGTAACTCTGATGATAAGTGACATACGCCTCGTCGAGCCGAATCCAGAAGCCGATCCGCTCGGTCAGCCGCTCCCATTCTTTCATGTAGCGCCAGACGCTCTGCTGGCACTTCTGGATAAACGGCTCCACTCCGTAGGCCTCGATCTCTTCCTTCGAATGGATGCCGAGTTCCTTGCAGACCTCGACCTCGACCGGCAGCCCGTGCGTGTCCCAGCCGGCCTTCCGCTCGCAGAGGAAGCCGCGCATCGTGCGATAGCGTGGGAAAAGGTCTTTGATCGCTCGCCCGAGACAATGGCCGGGGTGCGGCATGCCGTTGGCGGTCGGCGGGCCTTCGTAGAAGACAAATCGCGGCCGGCCTGCCCGCTGGAGCAGCGATTTTTCGTAGATCTTTCCCTCTTTCCAGAAGCAGCCGATTTCCGCCTCCAGTGCCGGGAAACTCACATTGCTCTCGACGGGTCGAAACATGAAGACATCACGGAGGGGCCAGGCCAGCGATGAATGCCGAGCCTGACAGT
The DNA here is from genome assembly GCA_035939775.1 of Pirellulales bacterium. Taxonomy (NCBI): domain Bacteria; kingdom Pseudomonadati; phylum Planctomycetota; class Planctomycetia; order Pirellulales; species Pirellulales bacterium. Next base: position 19,363 of record DASZFO010000323.1, read on the forward strand.
TTAGCAATGCCGCCACGGCAAGACTACAGGGAGGCGGAGGGATCGGAAGTCGGAGGTCGGAGAGCGGAGGTCAGATTGTTGGCGCCGTAGGGTGTGTCAAGCGAAGCGCAGACGCACCGCGTCTCGCGGCAGCCATATCCAATCGCAGGCCCCGGTGCGTCTTCGCAGACTTGACGCATCCTACGACCTCCGCCCTCCGACTTCGGATCGTTGTTCTCCGATCTCCGGCCTCTAATCCGCATCAACCATCGCCTTGATCACACCAGTCTCGGGCAGCGTGTATGCCGGAAAATCGGCGGCCAGCGCGGCGAAGTTGGTGCGATGCGTGATCCACGGATTGGTGTCGATTTGGCCGTCTTCGATCAGGCGGATAATTCGCCGGAAATCGTCGGCCAGCGCATTACGCGAGGCGTAGACGGCCAGCTCGCGCGTGTGCAAGAGCGGATCGGAAAAGGAAACCTCCCCAGGCGTAATGCCGACCAAGATCAGCTTTCCACTATGGCCGACGAACTGAAACGCCGCGGCCATCGATTTGGCGCTGCCGGTCGCGTCGAACACGACGGTCGGCAGCGTTCCGCCGCCGATCTCTTCGAGCTTTCGCAACTCCGATCCGTCGCCCGTGGATTGAATCGTATTCTCGATGCCCATCGACCGGCGGCAGAATTCAAGCCGCTGGGCGTTAAGATCGAGCACGGTGATGCGTGCGCCGGTGACCTTGACAAATTCGAGCACCGACAATCCAATCGGGCCGGCCCCTATCACCAGCACGTGCTCATCGCGCCGCGGACCGGCCCGATCTACGGCGTGGCAGCCGATCCCGAGCGTCTCGACGAGCGCGAGCTGTTCGAGCGTTAGCTTGTTGGATGGGTGCAGCTTGCGGGCCGGCACGAGGATTCGCGCGCGCATTCCGCCGTCGGTATGCACGCCCAACACCTTGAGATTCTGACAGCAATTGGTCCGCCCTTGCCGGCAGGCGTAGCACGATTGGCAGTTGATATACGGTTCGACGGAACAGCGATCTCCCGGCTTGACGTTGGCCACTTGTGGGCCGACCGCCAACACCTCGACTCCCAATTCGTGTCCTGGAATCCGCGGGTAGCTGAAGAAAGGAAACTTGCCAAGGTAGCAAGCGATGTCGGTGCCGCAGATTCCCACGCGATGGACGCGAACCAGTGCCTCTTCGGGACCGGGCGCGGCAAGCTCGTCGATCTGAATCGCGGCGAACCGGCCCGGTTTTTCGAGAAGAATGGCCTGCATTCGAGAACCGCCGGGGACTGTCCCCTTTTGTGGAGTCTTCGTAACAAAAGGGGACTGTCCCCCTCTCCGCAGGCGGTTCTCGGACAGGTTCTACGGCGTCAGCTTCACCGTCAGGTTCTTCACTGCGTTATCGCTCTTGTCGGTGAACCGCATGCAGCCGCCCCAGTCGATTTTCTCATTCACGATTTTGAATACGACCACGTTCGTTCCCTTGTTGAGTGTGATATTGTTGGCGGTGTCTTGGTCCTTGTCGACAGGGCGGGCCGTTTCGTTCTTGAGCACCTCTTTGCCGTTAAGATAAACCTTGGCCTGATCGTCGCTACCCATCTTGAGGTTCAAATCCTTCATCTCGTCGTCGGCGACGAGATAGGCGACGGCGTAGGCCGTGCTGTCTTCGGTTTGTTGGCCCAAAATGGCGTTGAAATTGATCACATGGTCTCCGGCATCGATCGGCTTCCAGGTGAGTTCGAGATCGCCGATCTTCGCCTTCTCGTCCGCCTTCGGTTTCAGATTAGCCTCGCCGGAGATAAATTCCTTGCCCAGAGCGTCCGTGCCGCTGACGTTTTCACCGTTGGGAATCGGCGCCAGCACGAGCCAATTTCGGATGAACCCGTCGTCGTCGGGTTTGAACGCGTCGTCGGCTCGCGCTGCGCCGGCCAACAGAACTATCAACCCGATCGCGACCGATGGCTTGAACTTCAACATGGCGAACTCCTCCCGTGATGGAATGGCGAAATCCGAATGACGAATGTCTTAAGGAATGACGAAGCTCGAATCACGAATCGCAGACGCAAGGCGACTCATTGGCGCAGCCGATCGACCGTCTTGCTCCGCCGTTAGGCACTCATCATCGGAAGCTGACCGCTGCTGGCGGTCATTCTCGTACAGCTTGCAGCGGGAGTCAAGCAACCGCTTGCAATTTGAAGGGCGAACTACTGTTTCAATAAGCCCAGCTTGGCGAAGAGCGGTTGAGGCTGATAGGCATTCTGGCGCAGGGTTGCCATGATATTTTGGCAGTTCCAGAAGCGAAGCCGACCGATCACGGCGTTTCGGCAGGCGGCCATGACTTGAGGGGCGCGACCCTTTCGGACCCGGCTATGATCCTCGCCAAAGCTGACATCGCGCACGTAATGCAAGCGATTTTCAATGCCCCAGTGGCCGCGCCAGCAAGCCATCGTCCAAGCCGCCGAGGCCCGCGAGCGGTTCAAACTGGTGATCGCGTCATCGATTTCCGTCGTCGATTTGCCGTTGCGGACGGTAGTCGGAACGCGACGGCAACCCGGGCTAACTGGTGGTCAGCGGCGTTTGCGTTTCAGCGGCTCGGTCTGCATGGCCGCATTATCCACGCCAGGGCGCAGCCGGAGCAAGGGATTCTGCCGGCCGCGGCGGTCGGCTAAGTCAGGCCGCCGAATTCCGTCTAAATGTCAGCCAACAACTGCTCAATGATTGGTGCGGGAATCCGGTCTTTCGCGCCTCTCGAATACCAGCCCCCTTCGTACCATCGCACCCAATCATCGGGACTTCGAGCGGGTTCGTCGCTCAGCCGGTGCACAGCTTAGGACTTCGCGATCGCCTGTTCCGCAAACCGAGGAGGCCGGATAGTCCGTCTTATGCGGTTTTCAAATTCAGCAGCTCGTTGATGAATCCGTCGTCCAAAATCGGATAGAACGTCTGGACATGGAGATAAAGCACTCCGTTACGGTCGCGACCTTCCAGGATCGCAAGGCACTTCGTGTGGCTTCGACCGGCCTTGCTTTGATCCCCCTTTGTGAACTTGACTCGGCCGATCTTTTCCACATACACCTCGACATCAAACAGAGCGCCAACTTTCGCCGTTACTTTCTTTCGGGACCCTGCGGAGAGAGATCGCAAGGCACTTTTGCCAGCGGACTTCTGCAACATCAGCCACAGCGCGTTCACCATGTCTTCGAGCATGTAAAACTTCGATTTGTAGGTGACGGCCTTCTTGAAGTCGTCAAACGTTTGGCCCTTCTTATACGGTTCTGGCCGCGTCCCGTGCAGGTGGGCTGTGGTGGCATGGGCCATCGGCGCGTGGCCCGCAGACTTTCGCTTCGACTTGAGCTTCTGGGCTGGAAAGCCCCGGCACGTGCGAAGAATCTCCCGTAACTGCGATTTCGTCAGGTTATCAAGGTCCATCTGCGCCTCTCGGCAATCGACTTGCGTGCGTCATTCGCCCACGACTCGCCCTCAGAAAGTTTCCACGGGCGGATGATGCAACACAAGTTCGGCGGATCACTCAGTTCGACAAGGAGTTGTCCTATCCAGCATGCCACAATTGCTGGAGGCTGGCGAGAGTCGATTGGACGATCCATCTCTGTTGCCGCTGCCACCGGCGAAAGTGGCGGCACATTCCGCGCTGAGATATCATTCGCCTCACGACGATTCATACGCGATTCCCGAAGGACACAATCCTCGCGGTGGAAACGGGGCTACGATCGCATCGACGATCGAGTGGAAGCTCGTCGGCAACCGTTTAACGGCAAGCAAGTCAACGAGAATAGCGCCGAGCACGAACGCCTAGTTCGGGCGGCTGTCGAGCTTCAGGGGACTGAATTTCCTGATGTGTACCGCTTGAACATTCGGGGAATGCCGCTGTCCGAATCCACGTCGGCGAACGTCACCGGCACGAGTCTGTGCACTTCGTCAATCACGTTGAAGTGGAGGTGCGGCAACATGCTCAGGCCTATGTTGCCGCTGGCGGCGATCACGTCTCCCTGATGCACCCGCTGGCCCGGCTGAACGTAGCTTTCGCCCTGCCGCAGATGGAGATAGCAGCCCAATCTCCCGTCGCCTTGATCGACCGTGATGAGGTCGTTCTCCGTATTCCGGCCGTTTCCGTCGTGCGTCACGTCCACATACGCCACGGTGCCGCCACGGGCTGCACAGACATCCGACCCGACCTGCCTCGCGAAGTCGTAGGCGAATTCTTCCCAATCGCGGTGACTCACGATGGCCCGACTGCCCTGAATGCAAAGCCGTGTCACGCCGCCGGGCCAGGGAAGCCGATACGGCGAGCTGGTGGCCAGCGGATAGCGGTCAAGATCATGCGGCCCTGTGAAGAGGAAGAACATCGTGGCGAAAAGCAGCATCGCCATCGCTGATACGCCGAGCGCAATCTTGCAACAGCACTCGGCCCAAAGCTGTGGTCGACGGTGTCCGAACCAATAAGCGGCCTGACCGGCGAGGCCGCCGGCGATCGAGCCGACCGACGCTTCGACCAGCAGGGAAAGCCGTCCTCCCAAGCTGATCTCAAGGGCCAGCCAGGCACACAAGCTGAAACACCAGACGAGGAGACCGAAAAACGCCGCTCGCAACAGGACCAATACAACGTTTTCCGCTGTCTCTCCTCGCATCCGACGAACGAAACGATAGGCGATCGCAACGCATGCGCTGGACACGACAATTATACCACCGGTTTGCGGACTCCAAACCGCGTCGCCGTACCAAGCAGGCGCTGAGCCAGCAATCGCAAACAGCCCGATCCAAATCCAAACCTGGATTACATTGAATGAGGCGATTTGCTCCATAATCCCTTCAGCCTCGGGACGAGATGCACTGAACTTGCGTCAGATTCTGCTCAACCGCCGCCGGTTGGTCACGCGACCATCGCGCAGTCCACGGGTGCGTCGCGGCGCCGCTGAACTTGCCAATCGCCTTTCGCGGCCTATCGGACGAGCGAAACAAGAAACGAGAATATCTCCTCACGGTCGCGCTCTTGGCGAATACGCTCTTGCTCCTGCCACTCCCGCAGCATCGGCAGGCAAACGCCGCATTGCACCGCAACGATCGTCACGACCGCGAACAGCATCCGCAGGCTGAATCGAAATCCAGGCTTCATGGTCGCGATCCCTTGTCGGGCCATGCCGCAAGCTGGAGCGCTATGGGCAGTCCGATAGCAATGAAAGCCCAAAGGGCGTGAACAATACATCGGCCCAGCGTATCTGCCCTGAATCGCCGCTGCCGATTCGGAAACGGAGCAATCGTGGAAACGAACCGATCATGCCCACCATTCTAACAGATCTGTCAGACTGAATTGAAACCGGCGGCTCGGCTGTTGGCGGCTCGGTTTGCATGGCCGCATTATCCCCGACCGCGGGCGGCCGGAGCAAGGGAGACGCGGGGGCCGGAGATTCCAGGGGGCGCGACACTCCTTATCGTTCGCCGAGCGACCGCGCCTTTGACATATCTATAAGAAGGCGTGACGGTCACCCGCATTAACCCGTTCAGGTGGCTCGATTAGTCCGAGGAATGAATGGCATAGACGCCTACAGCCTTGCCCCGGAACACCGTAGCTTTTTCGTGGCGCAAGCCGATCTTTTCCGCCACCCTAATCGAGCGGACATTCTTGGCATCAATGAGGGCAATCAGTCGGCGCAGCGAGAGTTGCCCCAGCGCGTGATCGCGAACGGCCCGCGCTGCCTCAGTGGCCAGTCCTTGCCCCCAGCAGTCGCGTGCGAGTCGATAGCCGATTTCAATCTCGCGCAGTCCATCCACGTCCTCGAACAATGTAAGACCGCAATACCCAATCACCGCATTGCTGGGCCTGTAGACCACAGCCCACAGGCCGAAGCCCCATTTCTGGTAGTAGTCCTCAAGACATCCCTTGAGCCACTTTTCAACCCACTCACGCGGCTTCGGCCCCTGACCAAACCGCATCACCTCCGGATCTCCAAACACGGCCGCGATCGCGTCAAGGTCAGCGACGTGGAAGTGCCGCAGGATGGTCCTTTCCGTTTCGGCGATAAGCATGGAACGAGTCGGATGGGTAAACTTACGTCGCCACGTGAGTCGCACGCAATACGATTAATCGGTTTGCGCTGCACCGGCTAAGCATTGGGCGTCTCGGTTTGCATGGCGGCATCATCCCCGACCGCGGGCAGCCGGGGCAAGCGATGCTTCGGCCCGGCCATCCTTCTATGTCCTGTCCAACCAATGGCGCAGCTTACCGTAGAAATGGCCGGGGGTTTCGCCTTCGATTCGCTCGCAGTCGCCAAAGCGCTCGATCCGGCGTTCAACCTCGGCCCATCCATGAGGCGTGCGCTTCAAATGGTCAATGAACATCTGCAAATGAGTTAACTTTTCCTCGATCAAGTCTTCCGCGGAAAGGGTCTCCTGTCGGCTTCTAAACAGCAGCGTTGCCTCCAGGTCTTCATGCTTCATTTTGCGATTTGGGTGCATTTTGCTCCTACAGTCGGTCAGATTGGACTCATTCAGGGCATTATATCGGATCGCACCCATTCGTGCGCCGATTTGGGCGCATCGCTTTGCTTAGCCACATTATTCTCGACCGCCGGCGGCCGGACCAAGCCTGCCAGAAGCCAGCGAATTCGAGTCGCTCTCGGTGGGCGCGACGGCCGTTCGCCTTGCTCGAATGAGCTGATCGGACGTCACAGCCGCGATCCTGGCCGCTGCGGATGCTGAGCGCGACTTGATTCGAACGCCTGGACTGCGTTCGTAATCGGCGGAATGGGAGGTTAATCTACGTCGTGGGTGCCGCGCCGGCCGCAGACAAAGCGCCGCATCTTCATGCAGGACCGACTTAGAGCATATCCGAGAACCGCCGGGGACTGTCCCCTTTTGTGGAGTCTTCGGAGCAAAAGGGGACTGTCCCCCTCTCCTCAGGCGGTTCTCGGATAGGCTCTTATGAAATCGACCACACTGCTGTTTGCCCTCTTGCATTGCTGGATTTTGCGTCGGCTGCCTGCTTTGCGGCCACTTACACCATTACCGATCTGGGAACGCTGGGTGGAATCAAAAATGAAGGCTTCGACATCAACGCGAACCGTCGAGTGGTGGGTGCGTCCGCCCCAACCGGCAATTTCCCGCCGCACGCGTTTCTAGATGACGGCACGATTCACGATCTCGGAACGCTCGGGGGCACCTTTAGCACCGGCTAAGGCATCAACGCCTTGTTGGCTACTCTATTAACGACATCGGCCAAATCACTGGGGATGGCTTGATCGGTGGAACGACACACGCCTTTCTGCTGACCCCGGTGCCGGAGCCGAGCACATTGTTGCTCGCCGCGTTAGGCATGGTCGGCCTGTTCGGCTACGTGCGTCGGAAGCGACTCCGCCAGCCGGCTTGATCGCGGCGTATCTTCGGGCGGGATTCTCTTCGTCCCACGGTTGATGCGGCCGGACGGCAACGTCTTCGCAGATCTCGGATTCCCGGACGCCGAGGAGTATATGGCGAAATCGAAAATTGCCGTGCAAATCTTCAAGATCATTAAGAACCGCCGATTGACTCAAGCCGCGGTGGGCAAGCTGCTTGGCATCACTCAGCCAAGTGTCTCTGCTTTCTTGAACGGCCGGCTTGATGGGTTTTCGACCGAGCGGCTGTTCCGCTTTCTCAATGCGCTGGGTTGCGACGTGCGAATTACCGTCTCGCGCCCGCATCCGAAGAGCCCCGGCCACGTTGAGGTGATGGCCGGTTAACGCGCGGCCCTCGGCCGATCTCGGCGAAGAGCGCGGCGCAAATCAACTCGAACCCGCGGCGCTCTTCCCCAGCCGCTACGATCGGATTCTTGGGTGCGAATGTTTTCCCGCGCTTATTCGTTCGCCGATGCTCACATGGATGGTGCGCAGGTGTAGGGGCAGCGTCTCGCCGCCTCTTAGGAATTGGCGAGTTGCCGCAGCAACTTGGGCAATGGCACAGCACGACTGCCGTGTTAGAATGTAACGGAAATTCCGTTCGGGCATGGCGGTCGGCGGGGTGCTGTCAGGCGCAATAACGAACACCTTTAGTCGGCGGACAGGTCAACGTGCCCTACGAATCTTCCTTCGGCAATCTCCCGTCAGACGGGGCGAAGCGCGCGCCGGGCGGCCCGGAGACTCCATTTCGGATTGCGGTACTCGCTGATTTCAGCGGCCGGCAGGGGCGCGAAGCGCCAGCAGCCGGCGACGAATTGCTTGCCCGCAAGCCGCTCAAAGTCGCGCACGAGTCGCTCGACGACGTGATCGAGTCGGTGTCGCCGAAGCTGGAATACTCCGTAGCCGGCGGAGACGTTGCCGTTTTGTTGGAGTTTTCCGAGTTCGACGACTTTCAACCCGATCCGGTCGCGCGACAGGTCGATCGCGTCTCAGATTTGGACGACGAAGGCGCGACGGCCTTGATGCGCGGGATTATGCACCATCCCCAGTATCAGGCGCTCGAATCGACTTGGCGCGGGCTGGAGTGGCTGCTGCGTCGAGTGCAAAAGAGCGATCGCATTCAGGTCATCCTATTCGATATTACGGCCGAGGAATTGGCCGCCGATCTGACGGCGAGCGACGATCTCAACGCGACGGCGATCCATCGACTCGTGGTCGAAAAGTCGGCCGAAGCGCCCGATGGTCAGCCGTGGGCCGTGATCGTCGGGAATTACGCGTTCGAGGAAACAACGGCCCACGCGGAGTTGCTCGGGCGAATGGCGAAGATCGCCGCTCGCTGCGGCGCCCCGTTCTTAGCTGCCGCAACTCCGATTGCGGTGCAAGAAGGTTACGAAGTGCCGGCGGATGGCAGGGAAGCGTGGAAGGCGCTCGGAGCGCTCTACGAAGCGGCATACGCCGGGCTGGCGGTTCCAGGCTTCTTGCTTCGCCCGCCGTTTGGGGAGAACTATCGGCCGGCCGAGTCGTTTCGCTTCGAGGAATTCTCCGGCGCTCCGGAAGGATATCTGTGGGGTAATCCGGCCTTCGCATGCGCCGGTTTGTTGGCGCTCGGCTACATGAAGTCCGGCTGGGGATTCGAGCCGGGGCAAACGCTCGCGCTCGACAACATCCCGATGCACTCGTATCGCGATTCGGACGGCGAGGCAGTCGCAGTTTGCGCCGAAGGGAAGTTCACTTCCTCGACCAGCCAAGAACTTGTGAAGCGGGGCCTGATGCCGCTCTTGGCCGTGCGCGGCCGCGACTCGATCGAGCTAGCTTGCATTCGGCCGCTTGCGCTTGAGATGAACGTGCTCAATGGGAGGTGGCAAGGTGGACAGGGAGGCCCTCCGCCGACGTCGGGTTTGCCGAAGGTCGGCGTCGGGATGATGTCGAAGGGGCAAACCTCCGGTCGCGCGGCGCCGAGTCGCGAGGGTCCCGCGTTTGTGTCGGCGTCGCCCGCTCCGCGCGCTCGGCAGGCCGATCCGGAGGTCGATCCGGAGCTGGCCGCGCTCTTGGCCGGCGACGAAGTGCCGAGCGACGACGGAGGTGGCGAATCAGCTTCGCCTGTCGAAGAATCACCAGACGAAGCGCCCCCGCCGGAAAATGGCAATGCCGATGCAGGCTTGGACCCCGAATTGGCCGCACTCCTGGGAGGCGATGCTGCTTCGCTCGAACAGCCACCAGCGGATGAGCCGATGCCGGAATTGGATCCCGAGTTGGCCGCCTTGCTCGGCGAGTCCGGCGGCGGTGAGACTCCACCGTCAGACACGGCCCCGACTGAAGAACTCGACCCGGAGCTTGCGGCGCTCCTAGGCGAAACGCCGGCAGCGCCCGCAACCGAGGAAACCGAACTTGATCCAGAGCTGGCTGCATTATTGGGAGATACACCGGCGGCAGAAGAAACGGACGAACACATGCCAGACCCGACAACGTCCGGCGACCAGCTCGATCCCGAATTGGCGGCCCTGTTAGGCGATCAACCCGCTGCTGAGCAAGAGTCCGCCGCCGAGGAACTTGATCCGGAACTGGCGGCGCTCTTGGGCGGATCGGCGGCGGGGAGCGATTCTCCGACTGCCGAGCCGGAGCCTGCGCCTGACAATGAACCCTCCCCGTATGACGAATCGCCTCCCGCCGACGAGCCGGCTGCCTCTCCTCCCTCAATCGACGAAACGGATTCTGAAATGGCCACTATCACCGACGATCGTCCCGACCTGGATCGTGAAGAGGATTCTTCCGCTCCGTCGGCAACAAGGAGTGCAAGCGCTATGGCGCAAGATCTCGACAGCCTGATCCAACAGGTGCAAGAAGTCTCGAAATACGGCGTGCCCGGCTCGGGCTCGCCGCCGGTGATCGACTTCAAATCGCTGCTCGCGCCAATCTCGGACGACGAGCCGGCCGGCGGCGGAGTGCCGTTCGACGTGCGCGAGCAGCTCGAACAGGCCCGCAAGGAGGTGAACCCCGACGCCTTCGCCCCGGACGATCCGATGCGTCCGGAGGATTTTGTCAAGGCCGATTGGAACGGCGTCATTGCCTTGACGCAGGAGACGCTCCGCGGCACGTCGAAGAACCTGCTCGTCGCCGCGCGGTTGCTCGAAGCGCTCACCAAGAAACACGGCTTCGCCGGGCTTCGCGACGGCTTTCATCTTATGCGGCTGCTCGTCGATATCTGCTGGGACCGGCTCGATCCGCCGCTCGAGGACGAGGATATGGAAGTGCGGGCCGCCCCATTCAATTGGCTCGACGATCCGGATCGTGCGGCCGTCTTCCCGCATTCGATCCGCGCCGTTCCGCTGCTTGCCGCCGACGGGAATCAATTCAGTTGGCAACAATGGCAGCAATCGCAAGGGGGCGGTGCGATGCAGGAGTTGGTCGATAAAGTCATCCTCGCCGCTCCCCGCGACCGCTGCCAGACAGCGGTCGATAACCTCTCTCAGGCCCAGCAGGAGCTGCGGTTCCTGATGCAGTCGCTCACGGAGAAGATGGGTGCCGAGGCGCCTGGCTTCACCTCCATCCGTCCCGCCGTGGTCGATTGCTTCAAACTGGCTCAGCAAATCCTGCAAAAAAAGGGACCGGCCCCAAGCGCCGGCGGAGCGGATGAAGCTGCCGAGACGGGCACGGTCAGCGACGGCGCCGGCGGCACGATGGTCGTCGTGGCCAAACCCCGCATGTCCACGCGCGAAGACATTTACCACGAACTCGCCACCGCCGCCGCCGCCCTGGAGCGGCTCGAGCCGCATAGCCCGGTGCCGTTCCTCGTCCGCCGAGCCGTCGAACTCGGAGCACTCCCCTTCCCGCTCCTGATGCAGGAACTAATCCGCGACGCCAACGTGCTCTCGGAAATGAACCGCGAACTGGGCATCAAGCAGCGGCAAGAGGTGAGCGAGATTGGTTGACATATTGATGTCTCTAGCGTATGCTTTGATGTATGAGAACGACCGTCCGACTTGACGACCAGCTTCTGAGTGCCGCCAAGAAAACTGCCGCCGAAACCGGGCGAACATTGACCACGGTTATCGAAGACGCTCTTCGCCAGTCTCTGGCGAAGAGCAAGACCGCGAACAAGCCCGCTCGCTTCAGGCTTCCTGTCCTCGATTTGGGCGAGACGATGCCCGGCGTCGATCTCGATAACTCGGCCGCCCTTCTGGATCTAATGGAAGCCGGCGATGGTCCTGTTTGACGTCAACGTATTGATCTACGCGACCCGCAAGCAGTCGGCCGACCATAAACGCTACCACGCGTGGCTAGAACAGCTAGTCGATGGCGATGGGGCATTCGCCATCAGCGATCTCGTGCTCAGCGGCTATTTGCGGATCGTCACCAATCCCAAGGTCTTTGCCAAACCTGCCAGGCTTAGCGACGCCATCGAAGTTTGCGATCGAATCCGCGGACGGCCCAATTGCGTGGCGGTGCAGCCGGGTCCACGCCATTGGGACATCTTCCTCGATCTTTGTCGCCGGGCGAGCGCTCGCGGGAATCTTGTTCCCGATGCCTTTCTGGCAGCGCTGGCCATCGAATCTGGCAGCGAGTGGCTCACGACCGACCGCGACTACGCCCGCTTTCCCGGCCTCCGCTGGCGACACCCGCTCGCCGAGCGTTAGAAGATCGCCGGCTTGTAATCGATTGGGAAGAATATGACCCTTTTTCTTTTCCGGGAACGACGACAAAATGGGATGGAATGAAATCACGACGCAGGCCAACGCTGATTCGCTCATGGAGGTTTTTGGGGCTTCCATGACTCGTGCATCCGAGAGGCGCACCTTTGGACGAACCACTGGGTTTCTCCCGAGTTCTTTATGTCGTGCGGGGCCAACAGTAAGATTCGAGTTTTAGTTCAGCGGCAGTTCAAGAACCCATCGGCAATAGAACTTTTCTTTGAGCATGTCATTCGATTCAACCTCGTTCCCTCACCGGAGAACTATGACTCGATTATCTTGGCCGCAGCACTCCTAGTTCAAGACGGCAGCATCTTTTGGTCCCCCGAAGGCGATTGGAGTCCCGAGAAACCGAATAAGGATGAATTCACATGGGTGTCCGCGAGGAAACTTCGCTGGCGTGAAGTGGACTGGCTTGGCGACGAACTCCGCTACGGACCGGGACAAATTGGGGGCAATTCGTAAGCGTCCGGGCTCCGGAGAAGCGCACGGTGTATGGCAATTATCTATGGCGCGATAGCTGCGTAGATTGTACAACTTAGGCAACAGCGGTTTCGACTTTGTTTCTGCAAGGAGGAATCATCATGGACCGATTGCCCAAGTTGGATCGGGAAGCGTATCGCGAGCGGATGCGTGCGGAGGTGGATCGGGTACTGAAAGAAGTGGCGGATGCCATCGACGAAGCGCCGCGGGGCCGAGTGATTCGCGACAGTGAGGAGCGGGCTCGGGACGC
>DASZFO010000324.1 GCA_035939775.1 Pirellulales bacterium
AACAAGAGAGGAGTACACACATGAAACTTACGGGCAACACGATCTTCATCACCGGCTGCGGATCGGGCATCGGGCGCGGCCTGGCAGAGGCGCTCCACAAACGCGGCAATCAGGTGATCATCGCCGGCCGACGCAAGGGGCGCCTCACCGAGGTCGCCCGCGCCAACCCCGGCGTACGGTGGGTCGAGCTTGACATGGAGGACCCCGCCAGCATCTCCGCCGTCGCCGGCAGGCTCATCGCGGAGTACCCGAAGCTCAACGTGCTGATTAACAACGCCGGCGTCATGCAAGTCGACGACGTCTCCGCCCCGATCGACGAGAAGATGCTGGTCACCACGCTCACGACGAACGTCATGGGGCCGATCCGGATGACCGGTGCGCTGATCGAGCACCTGAAGCGTCAGGACGACGCGGCCGTGATCAACACCTCGTCGGGCCTGGGGTTCGTTCCGCTCGCAATGACGGCGGTCTATTCGGCGACGAAGGCCGCGCTGCACTCGTATACGTTGTCGCTCCGCTACAAGCTCAAGGGCACCCAGGTGAAAGCGCTTGAGATCGCGCCGCCATGGGTGCAGACGGACCTGCTCGGCAGCAATAACGAACCGCGGGCCATGCCGCTCGCCGAGTTCATCGAAGAGACGATGCGGATCCTCGGGACAGACGCGGAGGAAGTGCTGGTCGAGCGGGCAAAGCCGCTCCGAAACAACGTCGGCCCCAATGAGGCCGCGTTCGTGATCCAGTTCAATGATATGATGGCTGGCCCGAAGTGACTGGTCGGGGCGCGGCGTGTGCGCGACCCTGGCCATACGGTGCAAGGCGTGTTTTGTTGGACGTGTGACGGGATTTGGACAATCCGCGTGTTTTGCGTGATGATTCCCGCGATGGTCGCTCTGCCAAGGAATCGAGAGGGTCAGAGATTATCGATGGCGAGACGTGATGGGCCATCAGGCGCAACAACCCTCATCAACCATGCGGCATCGCTATTTTTCGCTCATCGTCGTGGCCATCGGAATCCTCTTGACGCTCGGCTCGCTCCGCGTCGGCTGGCGTTTGGATGATTACTACGAGCGATGGATCATTTCCGGCTCGCCGATCTTTTCCGAGGTGGGCCGCAAACCGATCGACGCCTTTTGTTTTGCCGACGGCGATCCGCAGCGAACAGAGCGCATGATCGACGTCGGCCTGCTCCCCTGGTGGATCGATCCGCATTTCAAAGCCGCGTTCTGGAAGCCGATCACGGTCCTGACGCACATGCTCGACTACCGTCTGTGGCCCGACACGCCGAGTCTCATGCACGCGCAGAGCATCTTCTGGTTTGCCCTGTTGGTCTTGAGTGCCTGCCTTCTGTATCGGCGGATCATGCGCCCGACGCTGGCCGCGGAATTTGCCGGCTTGCTTTACGCGATCGACTGTTCCCGCGCTATCCCTGTTGCCTGGCTGGCCAATCGCAACGCGGTCCTTGCCGGGCTGTTTGGAATTCTGGCAATCCATGCGCACTTTCAGTCACGCCGCAAACAAGGGCGCGTCTGGGACATTTTATCGCCGATCCTGTTGGCGATAAGCCTTCTGTCGGCCGAAGCCGGCATCGGCGCGACCGGCTATCTCGTCGCCTTTGCCTTGACGCTCGACCCCGGCGGCTGGCGGCGAGGCCTCTTGCGACTGTGGCCCCATCTGCTCGTCGTCGTCGCCTGGCGCGTGGCGTGGAGCGCGCAGGGGTACGGTGTTCATGGAATCGAGGATTTGTACACCGACCCTGGCGCCCATCCCCTTCGCTTCGCTCAAGATGTTCTGGAAAGAGCCCCGCTGTACATGCTCGGCCAATGGACCGGGATCCCCGCCGAAATCCATCTGGCCGTATCTCCGCGCTCCGTCGCCGCGATGTGGTGGGCCGGAGTCGGGGCGTCGGCGATCGTTCTTCTCGTTCTCGCCCCTCTGCTTCGCCGCAGCCGCGTTGCCAGATTTTGGGGACTTGGAATGCTGCTGGCCACAATTCCCATGTGCTCAGCGGCCCCGATGAACCGGCACTTGATCTTCATCGGGCTGGGCGGAATGGGCCTTCTCGGGCAATTCTTCGCCTCATCGCTCCATCCGCGATTTTGGCGACTGCCGCTGGTGTGGCGGGCCGGCCGGAGAGTGTTGATCGGTCTCCTGGTCTGCGTTCATCTGGTTCTCGCGCCGATCGGCTTGGCAATCATGGCGCGCTATCCGTTCGGCCCCGACGAATTATTTACCAGCTTCCACGCGCTTCTGTCCGTTCCAGACGGCGGGCGCGACCTGATCTTCGTCAATCACCCCTTGCCGATGGACGTCCTTCATCTGCTCACTGCTCGCGCCGTCGATCATGAGCCGCTGCCGCGGAGCGCGCAAATTCTCGCTCCGGCTTCGACGGCCGTGCTCATCGAGCGAAAGGATGAGAGTTCGCTGCTGGTGCGGCCCGATTCCGGGTTCTTTTCCATGCCCGCGTCCCGCCTGGGTTACAGTCGCGAGCATCCGCCAGTGCCAGGCCAGACTTTCTCGCTGCCGTCGATGCGGATCACGATTGTGGAGATGACCCCTGACGCTCGCCCCGCTGCCGTGCTGTTTCAATTCAACGTCCCCTTGGAAGACGCATCGTTGCAATGGGTTTATTGGGAATCCGGCAGTTTCCGCGAATTCCGACCCCCTCGCGTCGGCGGCGCCGTTCGGCTACCGGCGTCAGGTTTGCCGTTTTGATTGGCCCCAGAATGGATTCTGGTGATCCCAATGGAAACATTTGGCGTGCGGCCGAGGAAGCTCCGGTAAATGCGGCACAATCGAGTTTGTAGGTTGCATGTCAAGAAGCAGTTTCGTTTCGCAATCCGTATCTTGCTGCTAGGCTATCTGCAATGCACTGCTCCGACCGCCGTCAGCTTCCCATCTGAATTGCATTCCGCACGTCCATGAATCGCGTTCGAGTTTTAGTGCGGTTGGTTCTGCTCCTCGGTCTGATCGGCGTAATCTTCTTGATCGCCAAGCATGCGCTCTTGAACGCCTATGTGGGAAGCGAGCCTATTCCGATCGGCGCCCAGACTGCGCCGGCAACGTTCGAGCGCGCATTTCCGAACCTCGAATTCGAACGCCCGCTCTACGTGACATTTCCGCCGGACGGCACGAATCGGATCGCCGTTATCACGCAGTACGGCAGCGTGTTCATTTTTCCCAACGATTCGAGCGTTGAAGTGGCCAGCGAAATGCTGAACATTCACAAAAAGGTGAGCCAAGACGGTTCGATCGAAGAAGGGTTGCTGGGCCTGGTGTTTCATCCGAGGTTTCGCGAAAACCGACAATTCTTCCTCTACTACACCAACTCCGACCACGTCAACGTGCTGACTTGTTTCAAGATGTCGTCCGACGATCCGAATCGCGCCGAGCCCGGTTCGGAGCAAGAGGTATTTCGCGCGCCGAAGGGAACTGGAAACCACAATGGCGGCGCCATAATCTTCGGGCGTGACGGCTATTTGTACTTGGCGATCGGCGATGGCGGCCCGGTCGGCGATCCTCACGGCAACGCACAAAGCGTGGAAACCGTGCTGGGAAAGGTCTTGCGGATCGATGTTGATAACAAAGACCCCGGCCTCGAATATGCCATTCCCAAAGACAATCCGTTTGTCGATCGGGCGGGCGCACGCGGCGAAATTTGGGCCCTCGGGCTGCGCAATGTTTGGCGCATGGCATTCGATCGCCAGACGAATCGCCTCTGGGCCGCCGATGTTGGCGAAGACACCTGGGAGGAAATTGACATCATTGAACGGGGCGGCAATTACGGCTGGAATATCAACGAAGGGTTCCATGAGTTCGTCAAGACCCAGCCGCAGATTTCGCCGCCACCGGCCCGCATCGTAGGAAAACTGACCGATCCGATCTTTGCATACAACCATACGGTTGGCAATTGCATCATTGGCGGTTGCGTTTATCGCGGAACAAGGGTTCCCGACCTCGTCGGAGCATATCTGTTTGCCGACTACGTCACTGGCCAGGTGTATGCTCTTCGGTACCACGAGAACTCGGGCCAGGCCGTTTCCGTTCAGCGGATCCAACCCAAGGCCATGCCCGTGTTTTCCTTCGGCGAAGACGAATCAGGCGAAGCCTATTTCACGACGTCTCAGGGAATCATCAACCGTTTTCTTCCGGCCCGAAAATAGCGATGCTGTCGCCAACATCGGTGTGGGAATGAAAACCGGGTCAGAACGAACAAAATCAAACGGCTCTGCCGCGGTTTTCTCCCGCGATTTGTTCACTCGGCGGCTTCATTTGCGCCGCGTGTACTCAATCGTGAACGCCAATTGGTCAGTGCCATCGGGCTGGATCATGTACATCCTGAACGTGAAGTGGTCCTTGTCCTTCGTCTCGATCGTGTTCTTGAACTTCTGCGGCTTGCCGTCCGGGCCGAGCGATTCGCCGGTCATCACCAGCAGTTTGGTGTTCGGGTCGTAGTCCCCTTCGGAAAGCATCGGCGCGGTCTCGAATACGTCGACCCACACGCTCACGAACTTCTTCTTGTGTTGGTCGTATCCGTCGAGTCCGTGCCCGTCGAATTTGATCCCGCCAAAATCTCCTTGGAAGTCGCTTGCCAACCACATTCCGCCGCAGATGGATTTGTACGTGGCCGTGGCCTTCGATTTCTGGCCTGCCATCTCCATGACTGCGTCCCAGTTTCCCTCCAGCTCTTTCAACTTCTCGTGCTCGGGTCCGGGCTTGGGAAAATCCTGCCCAAACGACAGGCCGGCGCCGGCCAAACAGAGGATAACTCCCAGTATCGTTTTGCGCAACATGACGTGTCTCCCCAGAGGTGAACGGATGGATTGGCTCCGACAAATCAGAACGGTCTTCGAGCCGCAGGTCAAGAGACCATCAGAACGCCTAACAAATCCGGCTTGTTGAGGGGGACCGTCAGACCAATTCCTTGCTTCGCTCCCACCGCCACACGAGACCATCCTCGGGATCCTCGACCTCGCCGGTCCGTTCGAACCCGCACTTCGCCAGCACCCGTGTCGAGGCGTTAGGTGTCGGAAGCGTGTGCGCCCGAACGAGGCGCACCCGACCGCTGCCGAAGGCGAATGCGACGACTGCTTCGGCCGCCTCTGTGGCATATCCTTGACCCTGGAAAGCAGGCACGATGCCATAACCGATTTCGGCGACCGCATCATTGTCGGGCGGCCCCTTGAAGCCGACGCTCCCGATGACCGAACGACTCTGCCGATGGACGACGGCGAAGCCATGAACCCAGAGATCGGCCGACGACGCACGGAGCTGCGCCAGCCAAGCGGGTGAGACCCCACCTGATAGGTGGAGGGCTCGGAGGCCATCCGCGGCCGGCAGACCGAAGCGAACCTCGAAAAGCTCATCCCCCTCGATCAACGCGAGAAGTTGATCGGGTGAATACGGCATCAAGCTGAGATGAACCGTCTCGATTGCCAATTGGGGGATCTCCATCGCGTCAGCGTGCTCATCGAGTGTATCGCAAGTAACGGTCGGACGACATCGACTCCGGGAAACGAAAATGGGTCAGAACGACTGAGCAAATCGTTCTGACCCGGTTTTCCTGACGACCCGGTTTTCCTGACAACACCGAAAAGCGCGAGCCGATTCGGATTAGCGGCGAGCGCCCGGATCAGGTCGTTCGCCGAGTGAGGCGCCCGTTCCTGCTCCCGCGCGCCCGGCTGCTGTTTCCGATTGGCCAGCGTTCGCACCCGTTTGGCCGGTGCCCGTCTCTACTCGAGATCCCGTCTCTCCACGGCCTTGAGCGCCGGCTTCAAGATTCGCATTCGCGCGCCCTTCCGCGCCGCGCTCGCGAGCCATTTCGTTGCGGCGTTCAAATCGCGGGGTAATCCATCGACCATCGGAATAGGTCAACCAGCCGTTGTCGGTCCGATACCACCATTGTCCGTTGTAGAGACGATAACGCGAGTCGTTCGCGTAGGTCGGGGCTGCGCCATAGTCAGCTGCCGACGAGGAAGCGGTATTGCAACCACTCGGAGCGGTGTTATCGGGGGCATAACCGGCCGTGTACCGGGCAGGGCCGGTCGGGTAATTATCCCCCGTGTAATCGACCCAATTATTGTCGTTGCCGTAATACGACCAACGGTTTTCCGGCGACCAATACCACCAGCGACCGTTGTCGAAACGCATCCGCCAGCGCTCACCACGATCGCCGCGGTCGCGGCCCGCATTGGCGCCGATATTGGCGCCGGCTTCGGTTCGTGGTGCGCCGACGTTAGCGTCTGCATTTGCGCCGGCTTCGGTTCGTGGTGCGGCGACATTGGCGCGTTCGCCAACGCCAGCTTCGCCTCGCGCGGGCGCTTGGATATTGGCTCCAGCTCCGGCGCCTGCATTTCCTCCTGCTGCGACTCCCGCCCCACTGACATTGGCTCCGCCACCAACATTGGCTCCGGCGCCGGCATTGCCCGCGCCGCCGGCTCCGACCCGCTGAGCCAGCAAGACCGAACACCCGAGCGCCACGATCGAAGCAACGCTCGTTCTCAAAACTATGGAACGCATGGACACACCTCCTCTTAAACCCAAGCCTTCTCGTTCATTGCTCCTGTAGAGCGCCTAACAAATCCGGCTGGGCGAAGGGGACAGTCCCCGTTTTGCTGCGCAGACTCCGCAAAAAGGGGACAGTCCCCGCCGGATTTGTTAGGCGCTCTTAACTGACCACGTCGCTGCTCGCCGGAGCAACGCCCGGACGTTTACGTCGCGTCCAGGCAGGACGCCAGCGGCGAATTGCCGACTTTTCTGCATTCTCCATGCCGGAATTCGACTCCGTCGCCAGCAGGGCGAATCGCGATCTGGTCGGGCCGTTTTTGGTCAATTCCCGAACGAGTCGGACGATTTTCGACCGCGACCTGGGTTGCTTCGACCATCGGTGGCCAAGTCGATGCTCGCGCCTATTATTTACCAAGCGGCGCGAATTGGATTGGACCAGCCCTCAAACAAGGAGA
Source organism: Pirellulales bacterium (assembly GCA_035939775.1). Lineage (NCBI taxonomy): Bacteria > Pseudomonadati > Planctomycetota > Planctomycetia > Pirellulales > Pirellulales bacterium. Next base: position 6,960 of record DASZFO010000324.1, read on the forward strand.
ACCGTCATGGCAAAAAAGCTTTCAGGCAAAGTGGCCGTCGTCACCGGAGCGTCGAAGGGGATCGGGGCATCGATCGCCGAGCACCTCGCGGCAGAAGGAGCATCCGTCGTCGTCAACTATGCCAGCAGCAAGGCCGCGGCCGACGCGGTCGTGAAGCGCATCAGCCAGAAGGAAGGCAAAGCAGTGGCCATCCAGGCCGACGTCTCCAAGCCAACCGAAATTGAGCGGCTCTTTGCGGAAACGAAAAAGGGGTTCGGGAAAATCGACATCCTGGTTAACAACGCCGGCGTCTACGAGTTCGTTCCGCTGGAGAATGTGACGCCCGAGCATTTTCACAAGCAATTCAACCTCAATGTGCTGGGCTTGCTGCTGACGACGCAGGCGGCGGTGAAGCTCATGGGCCCCGCGGGCGGCTCGATTATCAACATCAGCTCGATCGCCGGTCCGATGCCGATTCGCACCGCCTCCGTCTACTCTGCGACCAAAGCGGCGGTGGACGCAATTTCCGTCGCGCTCTCGCAGGAACTCGGCCCAAAAAAAATCCGGGTCAATTCGCTCAATCCGGGGATGGTGGAAACCGATGGTCTCCATGCCGCGGGCATGGCCGAAAGCGACTTTCGCAAGATGGTCGAATCCCAAACGCCGCTGGGCCGCATCGCTCAACCGGAAGACATTGCGCGAGCCGCCGTGTTCTTCGCCTCGGACGACGCCGGTTGGGTAACCGGCCAAACGCTGATCCTCGCCGGCGGCGCGCGACAGTAACCCGAATCGTTCATTGGCAGCACGAGCCCCTGCGGCTTGTTGTGGCGCGGTCTCCCGACCCCAGCACGTTTTGTGACCGAATAAGAGCTTACCCGAGAACCGCCGGGGACTGTGCCCCTTTTGCGCAGCCCGCGGAGCGAAACGGGGACTGTCCCCTTTGCCCAGGCCCTTTGCCCAGGCGGTTCTCGGAGAGGCTCTAACCCACTGAGTGTTGCCCGACTGGCAACGAGACATTCGGTCGACCTCCGCGAGACGGTTAGGACGCCTTCTCACAACGACGATCGTGGCGCTGAAGATCCTCGCGACGATAAAGTTCCGTAACGAACCCGTCCGTGCGGCGTGAGCGGTCGCAATTCGCCTGCGAAACCCAGACGCCGCCGCCTTTGCGCAGCGACGGCCGACCCGTCCCTATTAGATTCACCAGCCATCGGTAGGGTGCGCGGTCGGGATGCCGGCATGCATTCGGCACCCGAAGGTCGGAGCGCGCCATGCTCTAAGAGGCATTCTCAATTCAATCGGAACGAGGCATGCAATCCGGATGGAACCAATCGAAGTTCTCCCGATATCCGGACGACGAATGTGCGCGAAAAAACCTACGCTTCAGTTGACTCTTGATTCAGAGGGCCGACTATGTCCCATGCTCTACCGGTTCTTCCGACGAAACCGGCCTCGGTTCTCGGATCGTCCAACTGGTTCCTGTGCGAACAGACGGACGCCGGCCCGTCCGCGCGCGCCGTGAATGTCAATGTCAGCCCATTTCGCATCGGGCGGCTGCCCGGTTTGGCTTTGTGCCTGCCAGACTCCTCAGTCTCGAAGCTTCACGCCGAGATTCTGTTTCAGGGCCGTGGCCTTTGGGTGCGCGATTTGGGAAGCACCAATGGAACCTTCGTGAACGGTCGGCGCATTAAGGAGCCGACGGCTTTGCACCATGCCAACCTCTTGCAACTGGCCAACGTGGTGTTTCGGCTCGACCGTCGCAACACCGATCCTTGCTTGCGAACGATTCAGGAAAGCGCCGCGGATTGGGCGCTGGCGCTCTGCCAGTTGGATCGCTTGATGAGCGAGAAAGCGGTCGTGCCGCATTTCCAACCCGTCATCAACTTGCGCGACTCGACCACGGTCGGCTTCGAGGCGCTGGCCCGCAGCAATGTCGAGGGCTTGGAGCAGCCGCGATCGATGTTCGCCGCGGCGGAGAAGCTGGATCAGCAGTGCGATCTGAGCCGCATGCTCCGCCGGGAAGCAGTCCGAGTCGGCAGCGGATTGCCGGCCGGGACGAATCTCTTCGTGAACACTCATCCGGCGGAGATCGTTACCGATGAACTGATCACATCGCTGCGAGATTTGCGCAACGAGTTTCCCGCGCGACGGCTCACCGTGGAAATCCATGAAGCCGCCGTGACCGACACCGGTTTATTGATCGAGTTTCGGTCCCTCTTGCGCGACTTGCAAATGGAGTTGGCGTTCGACGATTTTGGAGCAGGGCAAGCGCGGCTCATCGAGTTGACGGAAACGTTGCCCGATTACGTGAAATTCGACGTCCAATTGATTCGCGGGATTCATGCGGCGTCAGCCGGTCGCCAAAAGGCATTGGCGACGTTGGTGCGCCTCGTCCACGATCTGGGGATTGCCACCTTGGCCGAAGGAGTTGAGCTGGCCGAGGAAAGGGCCGCCTGCCACCAACTGGGGTTTGACTTGGCGCAAGGCTTCTATCTAGGCCGCCCTGAGCCACTGGTGCAACCAGTCGCATAGCGTTTCGACGGCGCGATGCGGACGCACCAATTAACGCTGGCCGATCGGCACCGCCGGATGCCGCACCTTTCGCAGCAGATTAACGACGCGGTGGCGATCTTGTGTAATCCCGGATCTGGCCGGCTGTCAGGGCTCCATTGGTCGGGCATTCACGTTTTTGTCGTCGCTTCCGCCACGGCTTTCATTTGCGCCAAGCCTTTGTCGAACTCGCCGCCGAGCATTTTGTCCATGTTCATGAGCAGATGGACCGCCTTGAACATGAAATTCTTTTGGCCGAACATGCTCCAGGTGACGACCGTTTGATTGCCCTGGGGCTTGAACGTGAACTCCGCGGTGTTGGTGGCTTTGAATGGCTTCAGGAATTCAAGTTTGATCCTGATCAGATCGCTCGGCCGGCTCTCGGTCAGCGTCATGCGTCCCTCACCTGCCTTTTTGTTGCCGGACCACATATAAATGGCGCCGGCGCCAGCCGGCGAGCCTTCATAGATCTGCTTCATAGCGGGATCGATATTCGCCCATGGAGACCAGGCCTGCCAATTGTGAAAATCGTTCACCTGCGCAAAAACCTCTGCTGCGGGAGCGGTGACCGTGGCCGACCGCGCGATGCGAAAGTCCGCGGATTGGAGTGCCACGATGATGACCAACACGACAACGATAGCTCCGACGGCGAAGAGGATCGGTGTAATCAAAGTTCTTCTCCTTTTGAAATCTTGGTCACCTCATGTGGTTTGGATCGGTCCACGCCTTGAATACCAGAGTTCGCGGCGCGTCGATGATGCGCGTGATGACGAACTCGCGTTCGTACGCCGCCGGTTGAAGCGACGCTGTCGAGGTGGACGATTGCCTCCCGGTCGATCCCGGCTTATTGCTTTCGGCAGCCATGCGTCCTCTCCCGCGATTGTGGTTACTGAAGATAGAATCCTCCAAATAGCGTCCCGGCCGGCACGAGTCAAGGATTGTCAGACGAATTGCAAAAAAGATAATGCGAGTGTCGATTTCGCTGTTTGTCGTTCGACCAGTAAGTAGAGGCTGGAATTGGCCTGTTGAGACGATCCGGGAACTCGGCTCCAAGCCCAATCACCTTGTTTTGGCACGGTCTCCCGACCGTGCCACCCCATCATAAGGAGACACGACGATGCGATTCATGATGCTGATGATCCCCAAGGGTTACGAGAAGGCGGCGCCGGGCACCATGCCGGATGCCAAGGCCGTGGCCGCGATGATGAAATACAACGAATCCCTGCAGAAAGCCGGGGTCCTGCTGGCGCTTGATGGCCTGCAACCGCCATCGATGGGTGCGCGAGTATCATTCGCCGGCGGCAAGCCCAAGGTGACCGACGGGCCCTTCATCGAGGCCAAGGAGGTGCTCGGTGGCTACTGGATGATTCAGGCGAAGTCGAAGGAAGAGGCGATCGAATGGGCTTGCCGCTGCCCCGGCTCGGAAAACGAAGTAATCGAGATTCGACGGGTGCATGAGATGGCGGATTTCCCGCCCGACGTGCAGAAGGCCGCGGCGGGGTTCCCCGAGATGCAGGCGCAGTCGGCGCAGCGCAAGGGGTCGTGACGCCGCACTGCCACGCTTGCACAATGGTCTCTCGTCCGTGTCACAACACGGAAGCAAGAAACAAGAAGGAGACATTTCGATGCGATTCATGGTGATTATCAAAGCCAACAAGGACTCGGAGGCCGGCGTTCTCCCGGACGAGAAGCTCCTTACCGAGATGGGAAAGTTCAACGAAGAGCTGGCGAAGGCCGGCGTGCTGCTCGCGGGCGAGGGGCTCCATTCGAGTTCGAAGGGCGCGCGAGTCAGATTCTCCGGCGCGAAGCGGACCGTGATCGACGGGCCCTTCGCCGAGACGAAGGAGCTGATCGCCGGCTTCTGGTTGTGGCAAGTGAAGTCGAAGGAAGAGGCGATTGAATGGGTCAAGCGATGCCCCAACCCCACGGGCGCCGAGGCCGAGGTCGAGATTCGCCAGGTGTTCGAGGCGGAGGACTTCGGCGCCGCGCTCACTCCCGAACTTAGGGAGCAGGAGGAACGCCTCCGGATGCGGCCAGCCGTGAAGAAATAGTGGCGCCGAAAACTCTACCCGTTGTCGATTTTGCCGCTCTTCATTCGACGAGTAAGTAGAACCTGAGTTCGGCCGGTCGAAACGATCCGGGAGCTGGTTCTCAATCCAAACCCACAAGGAGTTACGACAATGCGATTCATGATGCTGGTCAAGTCCACTGAGAATTCTGGTCCTCCGCCTAAGGAACTTATGGACGCCATAGGCAAGCTCGCTGAAGAGGCGATCAAAGCCGGCACAATGCTCGGAAGCGGCGGGCTCGCCCCAACCGCGATGAGCACGCGCGTGCGGCTTTCTCGTGGCCAGGTTGGCGCGATCGATGGACCTTTCACCGAGTCCAAGGAAGTCGTCGGCGGATTTGCGATGTTTGAGTTGAAGTCGAAGAAAGAGGCGATCGAATCGGCGTTGCGCTTCATGGAGCTTCACAAGCAACACTGGCCGGGCTGGGAGGGCGAGACCGAGGTTCGCCAGATCTTTGGGCCGGAAGATTTCCCGCTGGGTTGTAAAGGCGATTCCGCGTGATGATGGCCGCAACGAATTGTCAAAGTTCCGGCACGGTCTCCCGACCGTGCCGGAATCGGGCCACCGGGCCGTATTGAAGATGATCTCATTGGTCGCCCTAGTGCTTTGTCACAGCTTGATTTTAGGGTTGGGCGTTTTTCGTAGCGGCGGTTTCCAGCCGCCGTTCACGGGAGCAGGATGCTCCCGCTACGATTGGAGCCAACCCCAATTCCTTGGCGTGACAAAGCACTAGTGGCGTCCGCCCATATTTGGCGCAAGAAACCTATGGAGGAAGCACTTATGCAATCGACTGCCGAAACGGCTGCGACCTCGAACAAGATGCTCTGGATTGGGCGAATTATTAGCGCGATTTTGGCCCTGTTCTTGCTCTTCGACAGCGCCATGAAATTCGTGAAACCGGCGATCGTCGTCGAAACAACCGTCAAACTGGGATATCCCGAGAACCTAATTTCCGTCCTCGGAATCGTGCTGCTCGTCTGCACTCTTGCCTATGTGATTCCGCAAACCTCGATTCTCGGCGCGATCCTGCTGACGGGCTATCTCGGCGGCGCGGTCGCAAGCCATCTGCGCGCCGGCGACCCGCTGTTCGCAGTCTTCTTTCCGGTCGTTTTCGGCATGCTGCTGTGGGGAGGTCTCTTCCTGCGCGATGCCCGGCTGAGCGCGCTCATTCCGCTGCGAAGGTAATTAGGATCCATGTTGAGCAACGGCTTGCCCCAGCCCCGGAGGGCCGGCACCGAGACCGTGAATCAAACCCTCACGTAGCGCTCTTCGTCGGATACGCCGCGTATCTCAAGTAGCGCGATAGATTCCGATCTCTTCCGGTGGGGTGCCGGTCCTCTGGACCTTGGAAACTTGATATTGCCCTATCGAACTCCGATCTCACGATTGGAGCTATTTCCTGACGGGCCTACCGGCCCTCGTATTGCCGCAATCTTTGGCGACCCGCAGTACCGCAACCGCGTTGACACCGCGCGGGAAAATCTAGCGCCCAATCATTTCCGTCCGCCGGCCGCTTCGAGGATCGCCACGACCTGCTCGATCTGATCGGGGTCGTTGAACGTCCTCCGGGCTGCCCGGAGGCGCTCCTGCCAACACATGCGGAGGTAATCGCGGTCGGCGCCGGCCAGTTCGCGGCGCAACTCGTCAAATTCAGCCTGTTCGTCGGCGCTGAGCTGGAGTTGGTCGTTTTCGTCGAGCGAGGGAGATTTGCGCTTGCGTCGGGGCGGCCGGGCTTGCAGTCGGGCCAGCTTGCGGCGGGCGTAGTCGAGGGCGGTCAGGCCGGTTTCGTCCGTCAGGCTGGAGTCCGCGCCGCGCTCGAGCAAGGCCCGGACTGCCGCCGCGCTGGGGCTCGAGCCGCGAACGTTGGCGATCAGCGGGGTGCGGCCCTTAGACGAGGCGCAGTTTGGATCGATTCCCCAGGAGAGTCGCTCGGCCACGAGGTCGGCGTCGCCGCGCTGGGCGGCGAGGTACAGCAACTTTTCAAACCGGCGGCGGTGTTCGGGGTCCCGAGCCATTTTGCGAAAATCGTCCATAAGGAATCTTAGCCGCCGGCAATCGCCCCGATGATCCACAGGGGCTCCGCGCCCGACGCGATCGCGTCGGGCAGGGGAGCGTCTGACGATTCGTGGGAAAGATCGTCTTCGCAGGCGTAGAACCGAATGAACGGCCGGCGCTGCTGCGTGACTTGATCGCGGATCGTGCCGCGCAGCATCGGGAAGCGGGCCTCGAGCGCGTCGAGCACCGAGCGCTGCGTGGCCGCGCCCTCGACTTCGAGCTTCACCTCGCCGCTGGTGCGCGCCAGCAACCGCAGATGTTCGGGGATTATGACTCGGATCATGGCATTTCGCTGATTTCGAGAGACGCTACAGCCGGCGATTCCCGATGGAAGCGCCGGAAAGAAGTGTAAGAGAAAGACGAAGAGTAAGATTTGGAATTGGATTACGAGAAGGAGGAGGAGTAAGAGTAGGATTCAGCTTGGCGCGTCACGTTTTTCGTATTCGCGGGTGGAGTTTCTCTTGATCAAGCCCATGAGCATCCGAACGATTCTTTGCAGGTTTTCCTTTCCGGGGCGAATCTGATCAGAATTCAGCTTTGCTTCGGCCACCAAAACGTCCAGACCGGCCGCACATTCGAGCGCCGAGCCGTGGGCGATATCGAAGAACCGGCAGCGATCCTTCGGCGAGTATTTGCCATTTCCCTCGGCGATATTCAGCGAGATCGAAGTCGACGCCCGATCCTATTGATCTTTGACCTCGCCAATTCGCACCGTTCCTTCCAAGAGCGCCGAGAGCCAAGCAATGAATGCGATCGACTCTCGATAAACCTCCAGCTTCTCATGATCGAACCAGAAGTCTTGGGAAGCGTCCATAAAATCCTACTCTTAATTCTTTCCCTTGCTCCTAATGATACCGCACCGAGTTTTCTGTAAAAGTGTTCATGTGCGTGGTGGCGGGTTGGCTTGATTTCAAAAAGTTACATAACGCTTGGTGGTCTCCCATTCTTCGCTGATCTCGATCAACACGCCGGTCACCAATCGTAGCAGCGACGCTTCGTTCGGGAAGAGTGTGGCAACGCGGGTGCGGCGCTTGAGTTCAGCGGTTCAATCGCTCCAGCACATTGGTCGTTCGCAGGCGGCGACGATGCGACGGCGGCAAGGCGAACACGGCCAAACCCTCGGGCACGTTTGCTTCCATCCAACTGGCCAACTTCGGCGCCGTCGCTTGATATTTGCGAACCACGCGCGCCAGTTGCTCCTCGGCGGCTCGCTGATCGGGCGCGTCGAACACGCTGCCAATGTCGTCCATCACGGCGTGTTTCATGTCCTGTTGTGGCACGTGCGCCAAGGCGTTGTGCAGCAAATGAAACTGACACCGCTGCCAGGCCACGCCGTGGAAGCACGCCCGCCGCGCTTCCTGCAAGCCCGCGTGTGCGTCGCTCGAGATCAGCTCAACGCCATGCAGACCGCGCTCCAACAGCGACTTGAAGAACTCCCGCCAGTGCACTTCGGCCTCGGAGAGCGAGACGCTCACCCCCAGTACGCTGCGGCGCCCCTCGGGATCGACGCCGATCGCGATCAACACGGCACAATCGACGACTCGGCCCCCGTGCCGAACCTTCTCGTACCGGGCGTCGAGAATTAGATATTTGACGGCGCCCAAGGACCTCGTCCGCCATTGCTCGAACTCCTCATCCAGCAGGGCCGTGGCCCGGCTGACGTCGCTGGAGGAGATCTCACAGCCGCACAGTTCTTCGGTGATCTTGGTCACTTTGCTGGTGGACACGCCTTGCACGTACATCTCGGCCAGGGCGAGCCGCAAGGCCCGTTCGCTCCGCGTCCCCCGCTCCAGCGCCTGGGGATAGAACTTGGCGCCGCGGACTTGCGGCACAGCCAACTGCAAAGCTCCAATCCGGGTCTTAACCGTCTTGGGCTTGAAGCCGTTGGCCTGGCCGTGCCGCTCTTCGCTCCGCTCATACGGCCCAACGCCGAGGGC
>DASZFO010000325.1 GCA_035939775.1 Pirellulales bacterium
CCTGCCGATCGCATGGCTCGCCGCGCGGCGCGGCCGATCGTCGGCGCAATGACCTAGTGGACCTTCAAAGCTGTTCTGCTGGTTTAGGTGCCATGTCCCGGCTTTGCGTGGGCATGATCCGTATTGGCACATGGCCACTCAGAGCAGTGGCCATGGCACCCATCATATTCGATTTGAAGTTCCACTAGAAATCGTTTCGATCGGGCTGACGGGGCGGTGGGCCGTTGCCATCGCGAGGCGGGCCATTGCCGTCGCGGGGAGGGCCGTTTTCTTCCGGCGGCCCGGGAGGCGGACCATTTCCGCCGGGGCCGCGGTTGCGCATTTCCTTGAGTTGCTTCTTCTGCTCGTCAGTGAGAATCTTCGCCAGCTTGGCGTCCACTTCTTTCTGAAGGTCCTCGACCTGCTTCTTCTGATCAGCAGTCAGGTTCAGCCGCTCCTGCAGAAAATCGGGCAGAATTTGACCCGGCCGCGGCGGCCCGCCCCCGAACCGACCGCCAGGACCGCCACCGCGGCCACCACGATCGCCGCCCGGTCCACCAGGACCATCGCCAGGCCCGCCACCCGGACCACCAGGTCCACGCCGATCATTGCCATCGTCGTCCTCGGCCAGCTTCGTGGCGAAGGCAACGAGTTGCTCCTTCGTCACCGTGCCCTCGTGCTTGGAGTCAATCCGATCGAACAACCGCAGCAGCCGATCATCGGTAATTTCCTCCCGCATGAGCCTGCCGTTCTTATTCTTGCTAAACGCCATCATCCGGGCCACAAAGGCATCGACGTACGCTGTGTGGGCCGGAACGTTCTTCGCCGGCGCCCCAGGCTCATCGGCACGGACCACCATTGCCAGCGCGGCAAAGCAGATGCTCAGCATCGCGATTCGAACTATACGCCTCATGGAGATTCTCCTCGATAGTGTGTTAAGTGCTTTTTTGAAGGAGGGTAGGAGAGGACAGGCTAGCCTGTCCTCTCCTACTCTCCTTCCATCTTCCGCTTCGTGCTCTTCGTGGTAGCAATCAGTGTCACCCGCGGCTGCGCGATGGCCGCTCGCCGTCCGGACGATCCGAAGGAGTGCGGCCGATCACAATGTCGAATCGCGCCGACAACTCCCCGATCCGCGAGTCCTTGACTGGCTTGAAATCGACCAAGACCAACTCTCGGTCGATCGGGTCGCGGATGCCGTTCAATACTCCGTCGCTTCGGTTCTGTGGGAAGCCATCGATGAACACCTGCGTCGTGAGCAGCTCGCGATCGCCCTTGTTGACGCGCAGATGGATGTGCGGCGTGCGGCCGGTATAGGGCACAGGCTTGATCGTGCGAAAGCGGTATTCGCCGTTGGAAGCGGTGGTGAAGGTGCCGTACCCCTGGAAATTCGCGTCGCGCTGGCGATGGCCGCTGTCGCGGGTGTTGAGATAGACTCCATTGTGATCGACCTGCCAGATTTCGATCGTGGCGTTGTTGATCGGCTCGCCGCTGGGACTGAGCACGCGACCGGTGAGGTGCGTGATCTCGCCCACGGCCGGCGTGGTCGAGTCGCCGACGATCACCAGGTCATTGTCGCGGTCGAGCGGGAGCTTATCCGGATAAAACGGCCCTTCCGTCAGCCGCGGCGTCAGCGAGAGTTCCTCGGCAAAGAGGCCGGGCACAAAATAAAACGCCGCTCCAACCGCCCCCGCCCCGGCCGCCGCCTGCGTAAGAAACTGCCGCCGCGAGCCGCTGAATGCCTTGCTATCCATGATCGATACATCGACTTGAACCAGGGAATCTTCCCGATCGTCTCCAACAAGGATAACGACCGGCGGGCCAGATTATTGCAGATTGGGCTACACGACGGCCATTGAACTTTTTCGGTCCGGCGTCCAGGCGCTCATGTTGCGGCGATCCGTAGCCGGACAGACGCCCGTGGCAATGCTCGAACATGCTCGATTGGTCCTACGATAGCAACCGTCGCCGCCGAGAATCATTTGAGCACGATGATGCGTGAAAACATCTCCTGTCGTTTTGGAGGCGGCTCGATTCGTCACTCCGCCATCAAGAATGCCAACAGATCGCGGAACTCTTGCGTCGTTAGCGCGTCGGCGAGGCCTTCGGGCATGATCGAGATGTGCAACGGATTCCGTTCGGCGATGTCGTCGGGCTTGAGCGTGAACAACTTGCCGGCGTTGTCGGAATAAGTTTCCAGGTCACCGGGGCCTTCGGTCACCAAGAGCCCCGTCAGCGTGCGGCCGTCCTTCATCACCAGCGTCCAGGGGACGAATCGCGGGGCGATCTCTTTGCTCGGATCGACGATCGACTCGACCAACTTCCGCCGGCCGAGCAGGCGGGCCGCCGTCGTCAGATCGGGACCGATCTGCCCGCCGCGGCCGTTCATTTCGTGGCAGCGGTAGCAGCCGGCGGCGCGAGGATGGAAGAAGATTCGCTCCCCCGCTGCCGGGTCACCGGGACCGTCAAGCGCCTTGAGCCAGGCATCGACATCGTGTCGCGGCGGATCGGATGGGGAAGGAGGCGCGAGAAGTCGTTCGATCAGATCGCGAGTGCTGGCGTCTTTGGCGGGCAGTTTTTCCAACTGCGCGGCTTCAGAGGAGGTAAGCGCTGGGCCGCGGAGCGATCGCAGCGCCTCATTTCGCACCGCTGGTTCATCGGATGCAGCCAAGGTGAGCAACAGCTCGCGCTGCGAAACTGATTCCGCTAGCCCGACAATTGCTTCAGCCCGAGCATCGGCTGGCCGCTTCGCGTCGCGGGCCAGATCGGCCAGCACTGCGAATCGCTCCGGCAGCAGCGAGGCGCGCAAGGCCTGAATTGCTTCCAGCTTGAGCGCGGCATCGGGCGAGTCCAAGTAGCCCTTGAGCCGCTCGATCGACAGCGCCGGATGGTCCGGCCTGAGCATTCGCAGGGCCAATCGGCGCATGGTGTCCGAGGATTGATCGTCGCCAAGCACTTTTGCGTCGTATGATTCGCCGTGGAACTCATCCGGGCGCTGCGTGCCGTCGAGCAGTTCCAACGCGGCGACGCAAGCGTTGAACAATTCGCGCGTGTTCGCCTCCCCCTTGAGCATCTCGGCGATCTGCAGACGCAGATGCTTGATCCGCTCTTCGCCGATCCACTCAATCGCCTCGAACCGGACCGCTGGATCGGAATCCTTCAAAAGGTCGGGCAGGAACTTTCGCCCTGCCGGCTCGTTCGCCGCGCGCAGCACGAGCATCACTCCCAGCCGTTGCCGGGCGGTCGGCAGATTGGGCACGTCGAGATCGTTCAACTCGCCGACGATGTGCTGAAGCGCCTGCCGGGCCGCCTGTTGAAGGAACGGATCGGGGTCATCGAGCGATTGCAGGGCCACATCGCGGATCGCCGGCGTCTTCGCTCGCCGCAGCGCCTCGGCCCGCACCGCGATCGGACGCGAAGTGTCCATGAACTGGAGCGGATCGAACTTATCCTCGGGAATCAATCGCACGGCCAGCGCCCGAAGCGCCGGCGGCTGATCGGTCGCCTCGAGATTGACTTTGGGAATTTGGAGACCAGCCGCGAGTTTGGCAAATGCCTCCTTCGTATTACCCTCGTCGTCCCGAATCGCCTGTCGAGGCCGGACCGCTGAGACATGCCAAATCCGCCCCTTACCATGCACTTCGTATGCCTTCAACACCCAATCGGTCGCGTAGAGCGAACCGTCCGGCGCGACGGCGATCGACGCCGGACGGAAATCATCGCTGCCGGTCACTAGCGGCGTCATCTTGGCCCAAGCGGTGGCTCCGTGATCCGAAAGCTCGAAGCAATCGATCCGGTGGTCTCCCCAGGATGTTGCCATCAACTTGCCTTGATAAGACGCAGGCAGATTGACGGAGTCGTAGCAGATCAAACCCGCCGGCGCTTCGCCGACTGCCGAGGCCATCGGCAGCGTGCCGGGCAACTCGCCGTTCCAAGCGATGAACGGATGAGTCCCCTTGCGGCCATAGCGAAAGCGGAAGCCATAGTCGCCCCCTTCAACTACGTGCAGCAAGCGGCAGGGGGGCCGCGAATCGGGATCGTTATCCACCGTGAACAGCCGGCCGTATTGGTCGAAGCAGCATTGGAACGGGTTCCAGAAGCCCGTGGCAAACCGCTCGACATGGCTTCCATCGGGCTTGCAGCGGAACATGTTTCCTCCTTCGCCGCCGCCGGAAACGTTGCTGCCATCGCTGCCGATCAGCTTGTAGGCGGCGCCGAGGTTCTCTCCCATCCCGAAGTAGAGATCCCCCTTGTAATCGAACGCCATGCCTTCCAGCCCATCGTGCGGATAGGTTCCCGTCGTTTCGAGATGCACGATCGGAGTCCGCTCGTCGGCGGTGCCGGTCCGCTTGGTGTCGCGAAGGCGGAAGATTTCCATCCGGGTGGCGACGTATAGCGCCCCCTGGCGATCGAAGGCCAGGCACATCGTGGAATTGGTCCCCTCAAAGAACGTGGTGATCCGATCGGGCCGACCGGTCCCTTTCGTGTCCTCGAACACCCGGATTCGATCGGACTTCGGTCCCTGATAATCGGCCGGGCGCTGATGGGTATGGCTCTCGACGACGAACACGCGCCCTTGGGCATCCACGGCGATGCCGATCGGCGTGACAATTTGCGGCGACTCGGCAAATAGCTCGATTTTTAGTCGCGGGTCGGTCACTTGCGGCGGAGCGGCGGCCATCAGGAAGCAACCGAAGAGAGAGACGACCGAAGCAAATCTCAGCATGGCTTGAATTCCGCGTTGATGGTGTTAGGGGGCGAGAATCCGGGAGCTGTCGGGAAAACCAAGAGCTCGCCATTCGCGCTTACGGGGAGCGACTATTATACGAGAACTTCACGAGATCGCGGCGTGAGGAAATGAACCGCCAAGCCGCCAACGACGCCAAGACGGAGAAGATTCTTTTATGAGGAGACCAGGAAGGCAGGAGAGAGTGCCGGAAATGAACGCTGATGCACGGAAATGCTCTTGTTAAAGGCTCTATTAAGGACGCAATTCAACCGTTTTTGTTTCCGTTGATTTCCGTGCATTTCTGGCCAATTTCTCCCCGGCTTTCTGACATTCTGGCGATTCATAGCTGCGCCGAAACAGGCGACAAATTCAGGCCAAACTTACCCCTCTCGAAGAGTTGCAGATGTCGCTCGTCAATCTGAAATTGACGAACGCAATTTGGACAAAGGGCTGTTCGATCGTTCCCGCGAGCCACGAGTTGTCGGCCGTCGTCGGTTTCGATTCGATGGAAGACGCGGTCCCCCTGCAATTCGCTGAGACGGACCTCCGCCGTGATGCAATTTGAGTTGATGGCGACAGCCGATGAATGTGCCTCACTTATTCCTTCCGGGCGAATGCCTGCGACGATCGGCGAGCCTGCGCGATGACTGAGTCGCTTGGTTTGCTCGTCACCAAGTCGCAAGCGAACTGCACCGCCGATGAACCAGAGCGCGCCGTCTTCCGCGACAAGCTGCCCGTCGAGGAAGTTCATCGCCGGCGAGCCGATGAAGCCGGCGACAAAGTGATTGGCTGGGTGGTCGTAGATTTCGAGCGGCGGGGCGAGTTGTTGGATTTTGCCGGCCGCCAATACGACGACGCGCTGGCCGAGAGTAAGGGCCTCTTGCTGGTCATGTGTGACAAAGAGAGTCGTCGTCGGTCGTTGGCGGTGCAGTTCGAGCAGGCAGGTTTGAAGCTGCTCGACCAGCGGGCGGTCGAGATGTGCGAGCGGCTCGTCGAACAGATTGCATATCGCCTCCCGGATTAGCACTCGCCCGAACGCCACGCGCTGCTGTTCGCCGCCGGAGATCGCGGCCGGCTTGCGGCTAAGCAGCGGCCTAATGGAAAGCTGCTCTGCGACGGCCCGGACCTTTGCGTCGATCGTGCCTCGCGCGAACCGGCGCATTCGCAGCGGAAAAGCCAGATTGTCGTACACGCTCAGGTGCGGATAGAGCGCCGGATGCTGGAAGGCCATCGCGACGTTTCGACGCCGCGGCGCGAGATCGTTTACTGTTCGCCCGCCGATCCGAATCGTGCCGGCGGTGACGCGATCCAAGCCAGCGACCAACCGCAGCAGCGTCGATTTCCCCGATCCCGAGGGCCCAACGACCGCCACGAATTCCCCGTCGGCCACGTCGAGCGAGAACGCGTCGAGCGCTCGCACCCCGCCGGGAAATTCCTTCGTCACGTTTTCGAGCGCGAGCTGGGCCACGATGCGATTTGCGGTCTGGGGTGTCTAAGCGGCCGCGGCGTCTGTTAGATTGTGTCGGCTGGCTGGACGAAATCCAACATATCCGACCGCACACGGCGCCAACAGCCGACGATTAGTCCGCCGCGGCGGATCACTCCCCTAGGCCCGCTGCTCATGTCTGACGAATGGACAATCGGTCGGCTGCTTGCCTGGACGACCGACTATCTGAAGCGGCAAGGGGCGGAGTCGCCGCGGCTGGATGCGGAGGTTCTGCTCGCCGCCGTCCGGGGATGCCGGCGGATCGAACTCTATACGGCGTTCGACCAGACGGCCGATGTGGCGACGCGCGAGAAGTTCCGCGAACTCGTCCGTCGACGGGCGGAAGGGACGCCAGTCGCCTATCTCGTCGGGCGCAAAGAATTCTATTCTCTCTCATTTCTCGTCACGCGCGACGTGCTGATCCCAAGGCCCGAGACGGAGTTGCTCGTCGTCCGGCTCTTGGATTTGGCGAAAGAGCGCGGTACCGGCGGTGAGCCGATTTCGATTGCCGACATCGGAACTGGCAGCGGCATCATTGCCGTCTGCGCCGCTCGGAGTTTGCCGAAAGCCCGAGTCATAGCGATCGACGTGAGCCCGGCGGCAATAGCGGTGGCTCGCGAGAATGCCGCGGCGCATGGCGTCGCCGAGCGGATTGAATGGTTCGAGAGCGATCTACTCTCGGGAGTGCCAGCAGAGCGGCGGTTCGACTTCGTAGCAAGCAATCCGCCCTACGTCAGTTCGGCCGAATTTGCTAAGCTGCCGGCCACGGTAAAGGATTTCGAGCCGCATCAGGCGCTCGAGGCCGGCCCGCGGGGGACCGAGGTGATCGAGCGGCTCATCCCCGCCGCGGCCGAAAGGCTCTTGCCAGGCGGATGGCTGCTGATGGAGATCAGTCCAATGATCGAGCCGACGGTGCGGACCTTGCTTGAAGCCGTGGCGGCATTCGAGGCCGGTCCAACGATCAAGGACCTTGCCGGGCTGCCACGGATCGTGCAAGCAAGCAAGAAAGAATAAGCCACGGATCGACACGCATGAATGGCTGTGTACGTCAATGCATGCGCATCACCGGCGGCGTGCCGCTTTTCGGTACGGTTCGCGCCAGTGGCTCGAAGAACGCCGCGCTGCCGATCATGGCGGCGACAATTCTCGCCGATGGGCCGGTGACGCTTTCACGCGTGCCGAATTTGACCGATATCGATACGCTCGCGCTGTTGCTCGGACATCTCGGGCTCGAAACAAAGCGCGACGCCGCGGGACGGTTGCGAATCGCGACTGTCGATCGTGGTCCCACGCTCGCGAACCACGAACTCGTCGGCCGGATGCGGGCGTCGTTCTGCGTGCTCGGGCCGCTCTTGGCTCGACGCGGCCGGGCGATTGTTTCGCTGCCGGGAGGATGTGCGATTGGCTGCCGCCCGGTCGATCTGCATCTCAAAGGTCTGGCGGCCCTCGGCGCTGAGATTTGCATCGAGCGCGGCTATATTATCGCCCGAGCGGAGCGGTTGCGCGGCGCGCGGATTTCGCTTGCCGGACCGCACGGTCCGACCGTGACCGGGACCGCGAACGTCATGGCGGCCGCCGCCCTGGCTCGCGGCCACACGACGATCACCGCCGCCGCGCGCGAGCCGGAGATCGTCGATCTGGGGCGCTTTCTCAACGCGCTCGGGGCGAAGATCGAAGGGCTGGGCACTTCAACGATCGATGTTACCGGCGTCGAGCAGCTTGGCGGGGCGGACTATCAGGTAATCCCGGATCGGATCGAAACGGCGACACTCCTGATTGCCGCGGCGATGACGCGCGGGTCGATCCAGGTGACGGGTGTCGTGCCAAGCCATCTAACGACCGTTCTCCGCACGCTCGATGCCGCCGGTGCGACCCTCGAAGTTGCTCCGGACCGAATCTCGCTCGCCATGCCCGAGAATCCCCGCGCTTTCAAGGCGATGGCCAGGCCCTATCCCCGAATCCCAACCGACGTACAAGCACAATTGATGTCGCTTGCCTCGCTTGCCCGCGGCCGGAGCCGTTTAGCGGATCATATCTTTCCCGAGCGGTTTCAGCATGTTGCCGAACTGATTCGGCTCGGCGCGGTGATCGAGCGCCGCGGTGATCGGGCAACGGTCACAGGCGTGGATTCACTCACCGGAACCGAAGTGACCTCCTCTGATCTTCGAGCCTGCGCGGCGCTGGTACTGGCCGGACTGGCCGCGCGGGGAACGACCGTAGTGCGTGGAATCGACCATCTCGATCGCGGCTACGAGCAGCTAGACGCTAAGTTGAATAAACTCGGCGCTCGAATTGAGCGCATGACGGACAATGAGTCTGCTCCATGCGAACGCAGGCGGCCGCTGGCTTGCCATTCGCCGGTCGCGGCATAGCGCGACCTGGCTCCGATCCTTGACCATCCTCCGGTCGATCCGTATTCTGCTGACTTGGACATTTCGAGTCCCGATCATCGATCGAGCGTTGGAGTTCAGGCCTTAGCCTGCGATCTGCAGCCTAAAGGCTGAACTCCAACAATTCGCGTCCCCAGCCCCGAGTCCCGTTCCCATGCCACGCATCATCGTTCTCGATACGCTCAGTCCCGACGGATTGGCCCTTTTGGACGCCGCTAAGCCCAAAGGGATTGAATATGAAGTGCGCACCGGGCTGAAAGGGGATGCGCTGCGCGACGCATTGGCCGAGTTCGACGGCGCGATCTGCCGTAGCGGAGTCAAAATCACGCCGGACGCCCTGGCGGGCAACCATCGGCTCAAGGCGATCGTTCGGGCCGGCGTGGGGACCGACAATATCGACAAAGAAGCAGCCACGCGGCTGGGGATTGTCGTGATGAACACGCCGGCCGGCAACACGCTTAGTACGGCCGAACACACGTTCGCCATGATGCTGGCCCTGTCGCGCAACATCGCCCCAGCGTATCAAAGCCTGGTCGAGCACAAATGGGACCGCAACAAGTTCATGGGCGCCCAACTGGCCGACAAGACGCTCGGCGTCGTCGGCCTCGGGCGCGTCGGGCTGGCGGTCGCCAGGCGAGCGAAGGCTTTCGAAATGCGCGTGCTTGGCTACGACCCGTTTCTCGCCAGGGAGCGGGCGCAGGAACTCGGCATCGAGCCGTTCGACAACGTTCGTCAAATGCTGCCCGAGGTCGACTACCTGACCGTCCACACGCCGCTCACCGACGAGACGAAGAATCTCATCAGCCGTGCCGAGATTGAAACGATGCGTCCGAGCGTGCGGCTGGTGAACTGCGCCCGCGGTGGCATCTACGATGAAGCGGCGCTCGCCGAGGCGCTTAAGGCGAAGCGAATCGCCGGCGTGGCGCTCGATGTCTTCGCGAGCGAGCCTTGCACCGACAGCCCGCTATTCGGTATGCCCGGCGTGCTGGCCACCCCGCATCTCGGGGCGAGCACGGAAGAGGCGCAGGCGCAAGTGGCGGTTGAGGGAGTCGGCCTGCTGGTCGATTTCCTCACGACCGGCGCGATCCGCCATGCCGTGAACATGAGCCCGCTCGATCGGCAGACGCTCGAAAGCCTCCGCGGCTTTCTCGACGTGGCCCATCGTCTGGGCCTGCTATTGGCGCAAATGGACAAAGCGACGCCTCAGCGCTGCGTGCTTCACTATCGGGGCGAAGTGGCCGGCAAGAACACGCGGCTGATTACAGCGGCCTTCGCAGTCGGCCTGTTGGAAAACGCCCTTGTGGCCGACGTGAACATCGTCAACGCGGAGCTGCTGCTGCGCGAACGCGGGATCGAATTGATCGAGCAATCGCGGGCCGACATGGGGGCGTTCAGCTCCGTGATCACGGCCGAGGTGGTCACGGCCGCCAGCACGCATCGCGCCGCGGGAACGCTCTTGGGGCAAAACATGCCGCGGCTGGTTCAGGTTGCCGATCATCGGCTCGAGTCCTATCTCGACGGCGTGTTGCTGGTCTTCACCCATCGCGACGTGCCAGGGATCATTGGCCGGGTCGGCACGATCTTCGGCCAGCACAAGATCAACATCGCGCAGATGGCCGTCGGCCGCGCGGCCCCCGGCGGGGCGGCCACCGGCGTGCTGAATCTCGACACCGAGCCGACCGCGGCCGCTCTGGCCGAAGTGCTCGCCTCGCCGGATATCGAATCCGCGACGGTGATTCGCCTGCCACCAGCCGGCAAGCTGCCGGCTTGGTTGCAATGATGAAAATGATGGTTTAGCCGCGACCCGCTAGGGGAGCGCGACGTCGCGCTCCCCTTGCGCGTTGCGGCTAAACAGGATCGTTGCTTCCACCGGGATCATCGTTTAGAATGCGTATACCATTTGCTAATCTTCAGTTAGGGCGTACCGGCCGCGTTTCAATGCCGTCCTGGTTAGCACGGTTGCAGCATATTAGGGAATAAACCAGCCGTATACTGACGAAACACTCTCAGGTGCCAGACGCGCTTTTTGAGCGTGGTCACCTGAGGCAAGGGCAATCACGCAGCGGGAGCGGCGACCTTGGCACTGGCACGAGGCGATTTCGATCGTTGGGTCACGGACCACGGTCCTTCCCTGTACCGGATGGCCTACCGCATGGTGGGCGACCGGCATGAGGCGGAGGATTTGCTGCAAGACACATTCCGCTCAGCCTGGAAGAGCCGGCAACTGTTCGACGCCCGGCGCGGAGAGCGAGCTTGGTTGGCGGCCATTCTGCGGCGTCGGGTGGTCGACCATTGGCGGCGCGAAGTCGGCAACGGCTTCCGTTTGGTCGAGAACAATTTGGAGGTCGGCGTCGACGGGACGGATCCGTTGGCCAACGATTATTCCGACGAGATGCAGCTTGCCCTGGATTGCCTGCCCCCCGATTTGAAAGAAACGTTGTTGCTGGTCGTCGTGGCTGAGCTGACACACCAAGAAGCGGCCAATTTGTTGGGAATTCCGCTGGGAACCGTGCTCTCGCGAGTCAGCCGCGCCCGAAACAAACTCCGCGAGTTCCTCTTGGCGCGGGCTGGATTTGCGAAGCAGATCAAACATGTCTCACCTTGACGACGCCTGGATCGACGAGCAGTTGCGCAACGTGCCGTTGCCGCATGAGCTATTGGCGCGACTCGGTGAGGTCGCCACGCTCGGCGGCAGCCCATTGGATAATCGTGAACTGGACGATGCGCTTTGCGACGCGGCGCTGCCGCCGGGGATGCTTGATCGCTTGCAGGCGATTGGATCGCTCACCGACGCCGACCTGGACGACGACGCGCGCCATGTGCCGCTGCCGCGGGCAGTGGTTCCGCGGCTGCGCGGCGCTATGCAGTGGCGGGCGATCCAGAGCCAGCTTGCGCGATTAGCGATTGCCGCTTCGCTCGCATTTGTGATCGGAGGGGCCGGCTGGTTGATGGTGAGCGGGTTGCAATCCGGCATCGAACCTCCGGCGCCGCGATCCGAGGGGCCAAAAATCGCTTCGAGCGACAAGCCTCGTCTTCCGGCGTCCCCCATCCGCAAGGCGATTCCGGATTTAAGCCCTGCGCCGCGAGTCGCGAAGCAGCTTGACCCGCAGCCGGATCGTCGGCAGCAGCAGCCGGCGCCGCTTCGCCCGGTCGAACACGTGGTTGACCTTTCGCCGACTTCTCCGGGTACGGACAAAATCGGCGCATTGCCTGACGCGATTGGACCGGAGCCCGAGCAGCCGCTCCGCGTTGCCGAAATCTTGGGGAACAGCTCGGTGGCGACTCAGCCCGACTTGCGCGTGGTGCGCGGCGCTCTGCCGCATGGCGTAGCCGGCACGCGCGTCAAGGGATACGACCTGTTGTTCGAGTTCAACCACGGCGAGCATCCGGTGATTCGTCCCGGCAAGAACGCAGCGCTATTGGAGAGCCGAGTGCCGATCTGGACCGACACGACGAGTTACGAGCTGGCTCGTCGAGCTGCCGAGGCGCGGCAGACGTTGCCCGCCGGGCAGATTCGTGCCGAAGATTTTCTGGCCGCAATGGACTACGAGTTTCCCGCTCCGAGCGGCGCCGCGCTGGGGATTCGCACGGCGGCCGGCCCGTCACCTTTGGGACCGCCTGGCGCGACGCTCGTCCAAATCGGCGTGCAAGCTGGAAAGCTTATGCGCCGGACGGATTCCGGCACTCATCTGACTCTGGTCGTTGACGTTTCCGCCGCGGTCGCCAGTGGCCAGCGCTGGGATGTGATTCGCCGAGCGCTCGCCGGTCTGGTCGAGCAACTCGGTTCCCACGATCGGCTTTCGATCGTGCTGTTCAATGAACGGCCGATCCTGTTGGTCCGGCGAGCTGATCGTGCCGAGCTGCGCGCCGCCTTGCCGGCCCTCGAGACGATTTCACCGAGCGGGCTGGCCAATTTGAGCGCCGAATTGGAGATGGCGACGACAATTTCGCGGGACGTACCCGCGCCGGCAATAGCGCGGCAAGAACCGGCGCCGGCGGCGCCTGGCTCTGCCGTGGCGAAACCCGCCGCCAGGCTGCTGCTTCTCACCGACGGGATCGGTTGGATTGATCCGAACGCGCTGCCGCGGACAAAGCAACTGCTCGAGCAGACCGTGGCGGCCGGCGTTGACTGGGAGGTGGTCGACGTGCGGCCGGACGAGGTTGCCGATCCTCGCTTGGATGCGTTGGCAAAAATCGGAGATGGCTCCGGTCCTCAGATGGTTCGCCATGCCCAATCCGGCCGGGCGATCGCCGCCGAGCTGCGCGAAGCCCTGACCGGCCAACGCGATGTAGTCGCTCGCAGCGTTGGCATGACGGTTACATTCAATCCCGACGCCGTCGAGAGCTACCGGCTCATCGGACATGATTCATCGATCGCCGGAGGCTTGATTTCCGGCCCCCTCGTGGCGGACCTCCATGCCGGCGATGCGGCCACGGCGCTGTACGAAGTGGAACTCAAGCCGGACGGGGCGGATTCGGTTGCCACCGTCGATGTTTCGTGGCAGGAGCCGGGCAATGAGAATGTGCATCACCTCAAGCAGTCGATCGGCCGGCTGCAATTCGCTCCGTCTTGGACAGAAACTCCGCTTTCGTTGCAACTGGCCGCGCTGGCCGCCAAGACGGCAGAGATTCTCCGCTCCTCCTATTTCGTCCCGACCGGACCACGTCCGCTCGACCAAGTCGCCGAATTGGCGGATCGAGCGAACGACGCGCTCCGGAGCCGCGATAGCTTCCGTCAACTGCGAGCGCTGATCGACGCGGCCCGCGCCCCGCGCTCACCCGTGCGCTAAATGAATCGCTCGCGGCTAGGCCGTCAGCAGCGCCGCAATTTCGTAGCAGCGATCTTGTCGCCGCAGGCAACGGACGACGGTGACGAACCAATGCGTTCCATCGGCCAGAAGCATCTCGAAGCGTTCCCGCGGAAAAAGCTGCTCGCTATGCAAAAAGGCCACGCTCGATCGTGAAATGTCCTTGAGGTAGACCCGCTCGGCTTTGGTCGAGCGCGGCAGCGCGGGCAAAGTCGAACGATAGCTTATCGCCGCCGCCGTGCGGAGATGGAATCGCGGATAACGGCGCGCATCTTCGTGTATCGCAGAGAGTGGACCCGTGCGCGCGAAGTAATCCGCCCGGTTTTGGGGTAACTCGACCGCGCAGGGGAGCGCGGCGATCAGTTCTGCCGCATCAGACTGCTCAGGCATCGAACGATCTCCGCATCAAACGCGACGCCGGAGCGCCGCTCGAAAAATTCCAACGCCGCATCGATTGCAACCGCTTTGCGGTAGGGCCGGGCCGAAGTCAACGCGTCAAACACGTCGGCCACGGCGCAGAGCTTCGCCCAGGGATGCATCTCGTCGCCGCCGACCTGCACGGGATAGCCTTTGCCGTCGAGCCGCTCGTGGTGTTGATAGACCATCATCAATTGCCCCCAGTTCAAGTCGCCGCGGAGGCATAATTCCTCGAAGCCCTGCTGGGGATGCTGCCGCATTAGCGCCATTTCCGGCTGGGTGAGCTTGCCGGCCTTGTTCAATAAGCCCGGCGGCAGATGCCGCTTGCCGAGATCGTGCAACAGGGCGCCGCCGACCAGAGTGACCAGTTCTTGCCGATCGCGGATTCCCAATTCGCGTGCCAGCGCCAGACAGTAGGTGCTGACGTTCGTTACGTGCGTGTAACTGTAATAGTCGTGCGTCATCAGGAAGAAGACGTCGCGGAGCAGCAGATCGTCGCTGCAGATCGATTCGACCATCTGCTGGCTGAGAGTGTCGACCGATTGCACATGGGAATCGAGCGAATTGCCGGAAAACGTTTCCGACAAAAGAGAACGGGCCGCCCCCTTGAGAATCTTGTACTTCTGCTGAGGCGTGAATCGATGCGACTCCGCCAATAGGCTCTTCAAATAAGAGGTATAGACATCGCGATCGTCGAAAGGGACGTGCAGAGTCCGCACGCCTTCCTGCAGCAACCGATCCAAATCGCTTTGAGCGAGCGGATAGCTCCGTCGACGATAGAGCGTCAGTCGGTCCGCGGCCGATTGCCGCAAGTACAAATCGAAATCGTACACCGCGCTGGGGAGCAGCGTGTCCACCGCGATCGGAACGAAACCGCGCGACTGCACTTCGTCCAGCGGTTCGGCGGTCGATTGCGCGGAGCACATGGCCGGACAGTGTTCTCAGAGAACCGAGAAATAATTCGCCACCGCCGCGTCGAACGCCTCGGGCGTCAATTGCGACGGCAAACGATGCACTTCGCAGTAGTAGCGGACTTGTTTCAGCAAATCGCGCGGCTGGCAATAACGGAACGGACGCTTGACGGCCCGATAATGTTTTTCGATCAGGTAGGAGACGGCTTCGCTGTTCGGCGCGAAACCCAGCGCAGCGGCTGCCGCGTCGAACAGCGCCCGAAACTCCACCTCCGACGGGTCCGCAAAGTCGATCTTATAGGGAATCCGGCGGAGAAACGCCTCGTCCACCAGGGATCGAGGCTCGAGGTTGGTCGAAAACACGATCAACTGATCGAATGGTATTTGCACCGCGCGGCCGCTGGGCAGATTGATGTAATCGAAGCGCTTTTCCAAGGGCACGATCCAGCGGTTCAGCAATTCGCTGATCGCCATCCGTTGCCGGCCGAAATCGTCGATCACCAGCGTGCCGCAATTGCTCTTCATCTGGATCGGCGCTTCGCAGATGCCGCTGACCTTGTTGAGCTGCGCCTCGAGCCGGTCCATTGTCAACTCGCCGCCGGCCACGACCGTTGGGCGGCGAATGCGAATCCAGCGCGCGTCGAATTTCGGAGGCGAGCCCGCTTCCAACGGCAATTCTTCGTGGCAACAAGGGTCGAAGAGCTTGATGATCTCGCCATCCACGCTGATGGCCCGCGGAATCCAAATCTGTTGCCCAAACGCCCTCGTGATCCGCTCGGCGACGCTGGTCTTGCCGTTGCCTGGAGCGCCATACAGAAACATGCCGCGCCCGGCCCGGATCGCCTGCGCAATTCGGCTGACTAGTTGCCGTGTGACCGACAAGTCGCCGAGCGCTCGTTGAACGTCGGCCAGCTCCGGGCGTTGCAAGCAGATCGATTGCGCCTCGACTCCCGCGATGTAATCGGCAAGGGGCACGGGAACCGAGCCGCAATAGGTGCAATTCTCGACGGCGCGCCGCGCGTGCTCCGTACCGGCGGTGGTCAACTCGCAGAGAAAGTCGCCGGGATCAATCGACGTCTTATACACGATCCGCCGGTCGATCTTCATCTGACCCAGGATCGCATGGATCATGTGAAACGGCAGGCGCATCTGTGCGGCAACGGCCCGCCCGCTCGCTCCATTACTCTTGAGCAGATACTTGAGCACGAGAGCCGACACTTCTGCTTCGCCGATGCCGGTTTCCTTGAGCGAGGCCGGCTCGGAGGGACAGAACTCCGTCGCTTGCCGCGCGACGGCGGCCAGCGGGGAGTCCGGCGCCGCGCTTTGACCCGCGGCCGCCCCATCGCCTGTCAGGTTCCGCAATCGGCCCAGCAGCGCTTCGAGCTTGTTGTCGGAAAGCTCGCTGGCGCGGGGCGCCGCGTCTCGGACTCGCTCGGGCGCCGCGGGATTTGCCGGTGATGTGAACGTCGATTGCGCCATGATGAAACCTAGTTTGGGTTGCCGGGCACGTCAAATAGCTGAAGCCGCGGCGCTCCGCAATCGGCAATGCGCCTGATTATTCGGATTGCGCTGCCTGCCGTGGAAGCCGCGGGGACGCTCGACAGATGCGCGCCGCGGCAGTAGTCTGAGGGGCGGATTGGCGTTCTCGCGGGCGGCGAGGGAATTCGTGCAGGTCAGGCGTCCTGGCCTGACCGTCCCGCGCTCCGGACCTAGGATTATGAAGTCATTCGAAGAATCCGACTCCGAAAAATGAGGCTCCCGTGGACGATCGAGGCGAAGTCGCCTGGAATCAAATGATCGACGGGCTGCGCGACGGCACGCGGACCGTGGTGCGCGAGTTCTGCGATCGCTATGGCAAGTCGCTCGAACGGCTGGCCGAAAAGCATCTCACCGGCGGAATGCGGCGGCGCGTGGGGGCGGAGGATGTCGTGCAATCGGCCTGCCGCACGTTCTTGCGCCGCGCCCAGATCGGCGAATTCGAGCTGGCTGACGCCCAAGGGCTATGGGGCTTGCTCTGCGCCATCACGCTCACCAAAGTCCGCGAGCAAAAGCGCTACCATTTGCGGCAAAAGCGCGGTTTGGATCGCGAAGTGCATCCGGCTGACGTGAGCCCAGGCAACGGCGCGCGGCTATTCGACCGTGCCGACAGCGAGCCGACGCCGGCGGAGGCCGCCGAATTCGCCGATCAATTCACTCAGCTTGTCGCCGGTCTCGACGATGAAGAGCGGCAATTGGTCGATCTGAAGCTACAGCAATGCACCAACGAGGAAATCGCCGAGCGGATGGGCTGCTCCGAGCGCACGGTGCGCCGAATCCTAAAACGTGTCCAGTCGGCCCTTACGCGGCAACTTGAACGCGATTGACCGGTCATGGAACCCGCGGAAGTCGATGAAGCCGTGCGGCGGAGGTTTGAAGCGGCCTGGATCGCTCACCGCCCGATCTCGATTCAGGAGTGCCTTCCGGCGGCCGGCAGTCCCGCTTGGCTCGCAACGCTGGAAGAACTGGTGCTGATTGAGCTGGAGTTCGGCTGGAAATCTAAACGCATTGGCGGGCCGATCGTCGAGGACTATCTCGCTTGCTTTCCGGAATTGCGAAAGCCGGAGATTCTGCTGCGGCTCGTCGAGCAGGAATTCGCGGTGCGGCAGGCGCACGGCGACCGGCCGTCGCGCGAGCCGTATCGCAAGCGGTTCCCAACAGTGATCCTCACCGGCGACGAGCTGCGCGGCGGAAAGCCGCTGCCGCTGGACTCGGCGCCGCTCGGGCTCGCCGAGGCCACGGAGCGCAACGCGGCGACGGGTCTGCCGATGTCTCCTCCGGCGGTCTCCGTGCGATCCCCGAGCGCCGCTGACGCCAATCTGCTTTTCGCCGTGATCGCATTTCAGATGGAATATCTCGACACGGGCCAATTCGCGGCGGCCTGTCGGGCATGGGGCACCGGCAAATCGCGCTTGCTTGCCGATCTGCTTGTCGAGCGTGGTTGGATCACGATGCAAGCCCAGGAAGAGTTGGCTGGCGTCGTCGAGCGCAAGCTCAAGCGCTGCGGCGGCGATCCCCATGCGGCGCTCGGCGCCGCGGCCGACGACGCCGTGCGCGACGCCATGCGATCGATCGACGAACCGCGAGTGCAAGAACTGCTTGCGAGCTTGATTCCCGCGGCCGGGCACGTGATGCTGGAGACCATCGCGCATCAACCGCCGGAGCGGAGCCGCTACACCCTCACCCGCTTGCACGCCGAGGGGGGGCTGGGGCGGGTCTGGATCGCGCGCGACGGCGACCTGAACCGCGACGTGGCGCTCAAGGAACTTAAGTCCTCGCCGGCGGATCATCCCGAGGCCTGGCGACGCTTTCTCAAGGAGGCTCAGGTCACCGGCCAATTGGAGCATCCCAATATCGTGCCGGTTTACGAGCTGGGCCGCCGCGGGGAAGACAATCAGCCATTCTACACGATGCGATTCGTCCGTGGCCAAACGCTCCGCGAGGCTGCGGCCGACTTTCACCGCGGCCGCCGCGACGGAAAGGAAGACCCAGTTGAATGGTTGCGGCTGTTGCAGGTCTTCGTGAGCATCTGCAACGCCGTCTCGTATGCCCACTCGCGGGGCGCGATCCATCGCGACCTCAAGCCGGAGAATGTCATCCTCGGAGATTTCGGCGAGGTGCTGGTGCTCGATTGGGGCCTAGCCAAAACGAGCGACTCTAAGGACGAATCGTTGCCCCCCATCGATGTTTCCAAAACGGCCGCCAGCTTTCGCACGACTGTGAGCGGCCGCATTCTGGGCACTCCCGCCTACATGGCTCCCGAGCAAGCCGAAGGGCGGATCGATCTGGTCGATGACCGGACCGACGTTTACGGGCTCGGGGCGATCTTGTTCGAAATCCTCACCGGCCGCCCGCCGCACCTCCGGGGCGACACGACCGATATCATCCGGCAGATCGTGCGCGATCCGACGCCGCTGCCGCGCTCGGTCAATCCGGCGGTGCCGCGGTCGCTCGAAGCGATTTGTGTCCATGCGATGGCCCGGCAGCGAACGCAGCGCTACCCGGCGGCGGAGGAGCTGGCCCGCGACGTGCAGCGCTATCTGGCCGATGAGCCGGTCTCCGTCTATCGTGAGTCGCAAGTGGCACGGATCGGGCGGTTCGTGCGCCGCCATCGCACGAAGGTTGCCGTCGCCGCGGCGATGACGCTGGTGACGCTGATCAGTTCCGGAATCGGATTGTTTGTCTGGATCGAAAGCCGTAATCGCGCCATGCAGGAAACCGAAGCCCGGATGGGACGCCTCAAGACCAGCGTGGTGGCCGATCAAACACTGGCCTTGAACGAGTTGAAGCAGGGGAACTACGCTCCGGTCGACGATCTTTTGGACCGCGCCGCCAACCGGATGGCCAACAAGCCCGACGTGGATGCCCGGCCCGAGATGGTCGAGCTGCGCAATCAGATCACCGCGCAACACGAACGGCTACACAAGATCTCTCAGTTCTACAAGCTGGTGAACGAAGCCCAGCGGCTTGAATTCTTCGAATACGACGATCGAGCTGAGGATACTTGCACCGCGGCGATCGATCTGTTCGGCGCGCTCGACGATCCGAACTGGTGGGAGCACCTCCCGGCCGACGATTTGGCGGTGGCCCAACACGACCGCTTGCAGGAAGAAGTGTTTCGGCAATTGCTGTTCCTGGCCGCGCTGCGTGCCAAGCGCGGATTGATCCATCTCGACGATCCGCAGAACTCCGCGGCCTACCGCTCGGCCCTGGTGGCGATCGACGCGGCCAATCGGTGGAAGCTCTCGGAATCGGCCCGACTGCTCGCAGTGTATTGTCGCCTGCGACTGGGGTTGGGAGAAATCGCCAAGCTCGGCCAGTCGAAGCCGATCGAGCCTACCTGCGCCGCCGATTACTACTTCCTCGGCATCCTGTATTATTGGGTCTCGCAGATGCAGGACGACGCGGCGAGCGTGTTCCTCAAGATGTCGCAGCCGCTCACGGGGGTCGATTTGTTCGATCCGCTCGCTCAATCGGAGCACTTGCTCCTGCATGCGGCCAGCGTCAATTCCCAGCACTATTGGACCTATTTCTGGCTCGGCTGGAATCGGCTCGCCGACAAGCAATTCTCCGGCGCCGAACTGGCGTTCGACACCTGCATCGCCTTGCACCCCAGCGATGCCCTAGGCTACGCCTATCGCGGCTGGTCGCTGGTCTTGGAATCGCGGGCAACGGACAACGCCGGCATCCAAGCAAAGTTGCGGCAACGCGGTTTGAACGACCTGGCCCATGCGCGTTCGATCGAGCCGACCACCCCGGAATTCGCCTGGCTCAACGGGCAAGCGCTGGCGTCCAGCGGCCAAACGCGCGAAGCGCTTCAGTCCTTCGAGCGCGCGGCCGAACTCGAACCGCCGCTCGAGACCTGGGCCGGCCGCCGCGTCCGCACCGAAAAGCAGTCCGAATTGACGCAGATGTTCGACATCGCCAAGGCGGCCACCGATAAAGATCCGCGGAATCTTGACGGCTGGACCGCCCTGGCCACCGCCGCATGGGCATTGGGTAAGCTCGACGATGCCGACCGTGCCGCGAGGCAAGCTCTCGGACTGCGCGCCGATCAGCCGGTCGCCCTGGCCGTGCGCGGCAGCGTGGCATTCAAGCGGCAAAAGTTCGACGCCGCCTTGGCCGATTTTCACGCCGCGCTCGACCAACAGAACAAGCTCTGGCTCGCCGCCTATGGCTTGGCGCAGGCAACCGAGAGCCAAGGCACTCCGGCCCAGGCGCTCGGTCAGTTCGATGCGATTGCGGAGATCGCCGAGACCGATTGGCAAAAAGTCGAGGC
Organism: Pirellulales bacterium; assembly: GCA_035939775.1. NCBI lineage: Bacteria > Pseudomonadati > Planctomycetota > Planctomycetia > Pirellulales > Pirellulales bacterium. Next base: position 20,533 of record DASZFO010000325.1, read on the forward strand.
CCAACTCGGCCGCTCTCGGATTTTCGCCCGCTTGAACCGCACTGACGAGGCCGCCGAGGCGCTCAAAGCCGCTCAAGCCGTCGATCCCCGCGCGGGGAAGGGCAAGTAGGCGGTTTTCTGATCGCCGACGAAGGCCATCCCGCCGCAAGCGGCGGGGCTAACTCACGACCACCGCCTTCCGATCTCGATCATCGGTTTCGCTCTCTCGCTCCGAGCTTTTGGAACAGCTCCAGCCAGTCGAGCCAGAGCGATTGCGAGATCGAAAGTTTTCCGGCGGCGCGGAGCTGCTTCAACTCGGCGGGGGGTTGGCCGTCGTAGTGGCCTAGCCAGCCTGCGGCGAAATCTGCGCGTTTGATGAAGTTTTCCAGCTCATCGATGCCGCAGGCGAGTGGAAATGTCTCTTCGACGACCAACGGCTTGCCGACGGCGAACTTTTTGAGCGTTTGGACCGCCTCATCGACCTTGCCCTTCTCCGGATAGACGTGGACCGAGATGAAATCCACTTCGGGGGCGATCCTTTCCGGTACGAATCCAGACAAAAAGCCCCACGTTGGCGTCCAGGGCAGCATGCCGACTGTAACCAGCCGCGACGGGTCGCGGGCTCGCGTCGCCTTGGCCATCGCTCCCGTCCATTGGCGGGCGAGATCCTCGCGCGGCGTGCCGCGCGGATCGAGCGCGATGAACTGCACGAAGTCGTAGCCCCCCAACGGCTGGCCGCTGTACCAGTCGCCCGACTTTCGCCGGCCGCCGGGCACGAAGGGCTCGTTGATAAAGTCGTAGCAGAAAACGGCCGGGCTCATGCGGCACCGATCCGCGATTGCTTCCCAGAACCGTTGCTGGACTGACCATCGGCCTTCGTCGGAGAGCGCGTCGTACCAGGCGGGCACGTCGGCCTTGCGGTAGCAGGCCAATCCGGTCAGGTCGAGATAGAGATCAACCCGCTCGGACAAGTCGAGCAGCTTCGCCAATAGGGCCAACGCTTTTTCATTGGGACGGTCGGCGGTGTCCATGAACTTGCCGAGCTGGAGGTGGACTCGCACCGCGTTCGCGCCGAGCGCTTTCATCTCGGCGAAATCGCTCTCGAGCGTCTTCCAGTCACTCTCCCAGAAATCCTCGATGAGCCGCCCGTCGTGGCCGTAGTTCAAGCCCCAGGGGCGGAACGGCTTGCCGGAGGGAATCAGAATGAAGCCATGCCCGTCCTTGCTCAGGGCAATGCGATCCATCGCGGGCGCGGGCGCGCACCCGATTAGCAAGCGCGCCAAAACGATCAGGGGTAGGAGTCCTGGTTTGACAAACAAGTTGGCCTCTCATCCGCGGCCAATCAATTATTCAGTCCCCGTCAACTGTCCTGCGTCACCTCTCCTGCCCGCAGCGACTGGCTCGGCTCCCCCACGCGTCAGGATATTTTCTTCAATAGGGCGTCGCCATGTTTCTCAACGCAGTCGACACAGAACTTCTTGGCGCGCAAAGAATGAAGAAACCTGTCCCGAATGCTTTCATTATAGTAATCGTCGCCCGCTGAAATACTCGCACCGCATTTGGAGCAGGCGTGGACACCTCTAGCCCTTGTCTTTTTCAATTCTGTCAGTTTGTCGAACTTTCCCATTATCTCATCTTTGAATCCCGGTAGCTTAGTTGTAAGGCACGGCCTACTCAACGAGTGGCGGCTCTTGAACCTTGTTCTCGACTGCTTGACGACCCTTGAGCAAGACTTGACTCCGGTGGTACGCCAAGTAGTCGAGCCTGATTGGCCACTTTGCCGGCTGACGCGCCTGTCGTCCTGACAATCCCTCAAGGATCGCGCGAAGCGATTTACTGCACTCGGCCAGACCCGGTGTTATGACCACCCGAAGACTGTCGTCGAGCGAAATGAATCCCCTATCGAAGAGGCGGTCGTAGGGGCAGTAGAAGAGCAAGCCATTGGCTGGATCAAGCCGGCTGTCGATCCGGCTTGCCCACGGAACGATGTGGCTGGCAACGAGCAATTCTTTCTCTTTGATGTTGGAGACGCAGCATTTGCTCCCGAAGTTCTGCATGACCCGCTTGCGGAACAACGACTGCTTCTGCCGTTGCTCGATCTCTATCTTTCGGTTCTCGATCGCGTAGTCGTTCCCATCGGCCGCGGAGGCTGGATCGACGTCACCCGGGCTTGCTAAGGCCGCGTGGTTGCCATAGAACGCTCCAACGTCGATCGATGGGCCAATCCCAACTTTTATTTGATGATGTAGAATGTACGCCACCCAGCGCAACCGACCGGTTTTGTCTCCGCTACGGTACTCTTTCACTAATGCAGTCTTCAATACTCGGTATGGAATCGCGTAGAAGTCGCCGTCGTCACCAGAATTCCCGACAATCACGATATTGAACGCTTCTCCGCATCGACCGAGATACTCGTCCAATCGCCCCCCTGAGATATTGGCCCAATAGGCGCGGGCATGTTCGGGGTGAAGGATGTAGTTGTTAACCGAGAGTTCTAGTCTGCGCTGGAGGACGATACTCATACTGATCCCCGACGGCGGGCTTGACGTCTCTTGTCTTCCCCAACCCGAGACGGTTCCAGGAACCCGTTGATTTGCTTGCTTTTCAGGGTCGCCTCAGTCCTTCGATTTGCGGCTGCGCAACACGAACTGGCATCTGAAATCTAGTAACATGCGGAATGTATCGCAATAGTCGACGTTGAACTCGACGCAAAGATTCGGCATCGGCACTTTTCTCTTGGCATCCGGCGCGTATTCTTCCCGAGTCACGACAATCAAGCCGTTTGCCTTTGCGTAGGCAATTACCCAGCCGTCTGCGACCGAAGAGAATTCTGCCTTTGCTTCAGGTGTGAATTGTGGTTCGTGTTGGACCCAACTCACCATCTGCGCAAACGCATCACTGACATTCTTGTCCGCGGTTTTCTTGAAAAAAGTGTCGTGCGACTTCTTCCCTGCCCATTCGCTGAGCGGATCGTGCATTGTAGCGAGTTCGTCTCTCACCTTGTCGATGCTGCAAACTCGCTTGGCGACGTGCTCGCGAATGAGCGCATCCCAGAATCCCGGACAGAGTTGAAATCCGTAATACGTCCGGTGCGCCTCGATGAAGACATTGGCGTCAAGCACATATCGATTACCGCCGCTCATTCTTAATCCTTTGAGTAAGAAGGTCGGCGTAACGGTCGAATGTGTCCCCCTTGAGGTCAGTTAACTGGTATGCTTCGCGGTAGGGCAGGCGCCCTTCACGCGCTGCGCGCACGACCGCGTAGGCGAATCGCTTACCAAGGCGGACGTCCTGAACATCGTAAAAGTTTGGCCCCCCTTTTTCGTGTTGCTTCTTCTCTTTTTCTTCCGCTTTTCGTTTTCTCCATTCTTCTTGATCCTTCTCATAGAAGACGAAAAACCTTGCTTTATTGATCAAGTCCAAATCAAGTGCACGACGCGCCGCAACGAGAGGACTAACCTTGAACCAGCGCGCAATCGCGTGAAAGGGTTTGTCGGTCGCATTCGCCTCCTTCCACCGCTCCAAAAGTTTGTGGCCCGGAATCAAGAACTCGGCCGCGACTTGATTGCAAAACCGCTCAGTCACGTCGTCGTAGGGCATCATCTTGATCAGATTGAATAAACCGCCCCGTCCGATCCAAAGATGGACCAGCTCGTGCGCTAGCGTAAACATTTGTGCGGATTTGGAATCGGCGCCGTTGACAAATACGAGAGGCGCATAGTCGTCACACAGCACAAAGCCGCGGAACTCTTGCGGGTCGAGATGCCGGTGGTTGTTGAGGCCGACGACGCTGCTGGTGGCGACGAGAACGCCGATCCGTTCGGAGGAATTACGCAACGTGCGGAGAGCGTCCTCCCAGGAATTTTGGGCTTCCGCCCAATCCGCGTTAAGGCCGAGCGCGCCTCTGATTCGTGCGGCAACAGAAACGACGTTTCTCACGTTGGTTGCACTGGCAACGAATTCGAGCGGCTGCTGCCCGTCATCGATCACGAACTCTCGCATCCAGGCTTGACGCCGCTGCATTGCAAGAATTGTCTCGATTAGATCAGGGCTTGGTCGTTCAATCGACGTATCACCAACAGTGCGGAAATCAGGAATGGGCAATGTTTCGTCCGGAGGAGCATCCAGAAAAAAATAACCCAACGGCGTCATCGTCTTGGAGGCGAAATGCTCCAATTGCCTAAATGTCGGCATCCGCTGTCCAGATCGCCACTCGCCCAGTTTTGGAAACGAATTCGCCAAGTCCTCCTCGTGCAATCGAGATCGCTCGATCGCCCAACGAATAAGTTCGGGTTTGACGCTGACGGTTTCAGCCATCTCTATGCCAGGATCGCGGTTGTGGCGATGTCCATTCTATCATCGGACAGTCCATTCGACATTCCGCAAGAAGTCGGAAGTCGGTTGGGTTAGCGAAAGAATCCGACCGCGCAAAGGCGAGTAGAGCGCGGGCCAGGAGTGATAGGCACCCTAGAACAGCCGGTTGTAGCCGTTGAGCGCGGCCACTCGATAGGCCTCGGCCATCGTTGGGTAGTTGA
>DASZFO010000326.1 GCA_035939775.1 Pirellulales bacterium
CGGGATGCCTCCGCTGTTGATCTGGCCCTGCTGGCCAAGGGGTTCACCATCGTGGCTGCTCCCATCGTGGGAGGAGGCCCCGTTCGGGCAGAGTGGGACGCCGTCTATAAGAACATGACCGACCACGGCTTTTCCAAGAAACCGGCCATGGAAGGCGCTGGCGCGGGAGCCGGAGAAGCCTACGCTTGGGCCATCGAAAACCCGGACAAAGTTTCGTGCATCTACGGGGAGAATCCCGTCCTGCGCAGCATCATGGAGGGCAGAAAGGAAAAAAAGCCGCCGCTGGACAATCTGGCCCCTCTGGCCAATGCGGGCGTGCCGATCCTGCATGTGTGCGGCCAGCTTGATCCCTGGCTTGACCGCGAGACGCGAGTCGCTGAAAAACGCTACAAGGAGTTCGGCGGCCAGATGACGGTCATCGTGAAGCCTGGCGAGGGACATTTTCCGATCGGCCCGCAGGACCCGACGCCGGTAGTGGATTTTATCGCGGCCAAAACGCAGTAAACCTGCGAGGCAGGGCGCGTAGAGGCGGGCATCCTGCCTTAGTCTCAGCGCTTTTCTTCCGACGGTTGTTGCCGTTCGGAATCACTGTGGAGCGCTCGAACCAGTGTCGTCTCTGCGAATTGAGAATCTTCGAGTTTGAGCGAGAATCCTTGGATAGGCGAGCCGGCGCGATTCGAAGCGATTTCGCGCCACAGAGCGAGCACTGACGGACCGTCAGTCACGCCCGAAAGGCGGTTAATGAGCCATTGACCGTAGGTCGAAAAGGCGGCAGACCTTCGAGTGGCCAAATCAGCCACGATGTCGAGGACGCGTTCGGGCGGAACGTTCAGTTTTTCTTCATCGCCGAGTGCAGCAAGCCGCTCAACCATCAACTCCTCTGCGCGGCGCTTGTCCGATTTCGAGAGATTCTTGGCCTGGAGGTGCGAAGCACTCCCGATCCTCGCGCAAAGCGGACAAATGCAACCACCGTTGTCAGGCACCAATATTTCGATCGGATTTGCAATCACGTCGAACGATGTGGTGACGTATGTCCAAAAGAAATTGGCGAACTCGCGAAAGTGGGCTTGGTCGGGCAGGAATTTTGGCGGAATGAAATACGTGTTCCACTCCATCCAGTCGAAAGCGGCATCGGGAGTATCGGAATGGTGCTCGGCGCGCTCGACAGAAAGCTTGCCTTTGTCGATGGCAGTGGCGATCCATCGCAAGAGTTCGTAACTCTGCATATGAATCTTGATGGCGAGAGCTAGACGCTCAGGATTCAGCATTTGGGCAAGGAAATCCGAATTCTCAGATCGGTTCAGATCTTGTCGCCCCGATTTTTCCACTTTACACTTTATTCTCAATCATGGGTCAGTCTCGAGGACAGTCGCGAGGCGTTGCGGGCGAAAACCGGCAAAAGAGGGCGTGATGAGAGCAACATGGATTGCAAGAGTGGCGGCGATGGTCGTGCTCGTGGGCGTCGCCGAGGCGGGGGCGTAGTGCCATAGCTGTATCAAGCGGTAACGCGCGGGTTCATTTTGGAAAGACCTGCGTGGCCGTCTTGAGAAACAAATCGCGGGCGGCCCACTGGTCACCGCCGCTGCATTGCACCATGAAGATGGCCACCATTCCGGTCTTTGGGTCGACCGACAGATCGGTGCCATAGGCGCCATCGTGGCCAAACATGCCGTTGCGAAGGTGGTATCCCAGGCTGTAGTTGACCTTCGTCGAGCCGGTCTGCTCCGTCCGCAGTTCCTCCATCGCCGCGTGCGACAGGTAGCGTTCGCCCTCTAGTTCGCCGTCGTTGGCCAGCATTAGGCCGTATCGGAAAATGTCGTGCGTGGTGGAGAAAAGGCCGCCCCCAGCCTCGGGATAACGGTGAATCCGATCGCTCAACGGCTTGGTCAAATAGCCCAGGCCGCCCCGCGCGTAACCATTCCTTTCCTTGTTCGGACCATAAGCGCCGGCCAGCCGGGCAACTTGTGCTTCACTGGGCCAGAAGGTGGTCTCCTGCATGCCCAGCGGATCAAAGAATCGCTTCTGCAGAAAATCCTCATACGGCGTGCCACTGACGATCTCGACGATGCGCGCGGCGATGTTCATCCCCTGGTTGCCATAGGCGTACTTGTCGCCCGGCTGCCACTGGAGCGGACCGGTGACGGAGCCGAGCGCGCGGGCCTTCAGCGGCGTGCTGTCCGCCCCCGTGACCTGCTGAAGCTCCGAACTGCCGGCCAGGCCGCTGGTGTGGCTTAGCACATGCCGAATCGTCACCGGACGAACCACGGGTTTCAGCAGGACATGCGCCTCATCCTTTTCCGCAAGCACCATCCACTTATTGAGCTGCGGGATGTACTTCGTCACCGGGTCATCCAAGCTGACTTTGCCTTCATCCACCAACATCATGATGGATGCCCCGGCGAACATCTTGGACATCGAAGCGATCCAGAAGACGTTGTCTTCGCTGATCGGTTTCTTCGCCTCGATATCGGCGTAGCCCAACAGATTCCTGTAGTGAACCTTCCCGCTCCTGTCGGCGATGACGGCAATGACCCCCGCCAGCTTGTAGCTGTCCAGATAAGGCTGCATCGCCGCCGTAACTTCGGGACTGGCCGGTGGCTGGCTTTCAGCCGCGAAGATGGATGAGGCCAAAACAATCGATACCAGGCCGAGCGCGACGATTACGAGTTTGCTTGTCATGATTCGATTTCCGTTCATACGGTTAGTTTACTCGGGGAGGGAAACGGGGGGCGCGGCTCGTTTCTGAAATGCGGCGCGTCCTCTTTACGTTCGTCTTTCGCTCCTCACTCGTGCTCCGCCGGAAAGAGATCATCAACCGGCATCGTCCAGCCGGGGACGGCCGGCTCGGCTTCGGCGAGTTGGCCGCGGTGGTAGGTCGTCGGGAGGCGCGAATCATCGGCCCGATAGACGCGAACGACGTCAGGACCGTTGAGATCGACGTCCCACACGACTTTCGTCCCTGCGGCGAAATAGTCGGCCCGCTTTTCGTCCAACTCCCGTTCGGCCGCTGGGCCGTAATCTCCCTCACTACGAACTTCGACGGCAAAGACGGGCGCGCCGTCGATGAATTTCATGCTTAGGCGGCCAACATGATACGCGGCATCCGGGCAAAAGGACTTTCGATCCGGCAAATCGACGACGAATCCCACGTTGTCGCCGATGGCGTGTCCGCTCCTCGTTCGCTGTGCATACTCTCTCAGGCTCGCGCCGATTTCAAGGGCCGCATAGCCGGGCAAACCTCCGGTCGGCGACATCATCACAATCTCTCCTCCGATCAGTTCAGCCTTGCCGGCCACATTGTAAAGATCTTCGACGGTCGCTTCTGTTCTCGAACTCATATCGCGCCTCGTAATGATTGATGGACACCCTTATTCTATCCATCGCGTGCTGAGAATTCCCCTATCCTACAAATTCCAGCGATTGAACAGCTTCTCGCGGAAGGTGTTCCATTCGCGGACTTGGTCGTCGCCGTCCGGTTGGTCGGCCACGAGCTGGGCGATCCATTCATCCATTCGCCGCAAGCGTTGGGCGAGCGTTTCGACCGCCGTGTGCGAGATTTTGTAGGCGGCCCAGATCCCTTCGTCGATCAGGTCTTGATAATCGACGTGGGCGATCCGCAACAGCTTGACGTGCGTCTGAGCGCGCACGTCGGCGGAGTGTGGGGCGGGATGGAAGAACGACATCTCGCCGAACTGGTGGTACGGCTCGAGCGTGGCGAGCACGACCGATTCCATCTCCGAATCCTTATGTTCGAGGTGCCGCACCACTTCGCACTTTCCCTCGACGACGACCCACAAATTACGGCTCTCTTTTCCCTGTTCGAGGATCAAGTCCCCCGGCTGGAACGCCGTCACCTTAATGATCTCGGCGATCTGCCGTCGCTCCGTCGGATTGAGCATGCGGAAGAGCGGGATGTCTTGCAGCAGTTTGTCGGGAAGGATATCGGTGATCATGATCGCCTCATGTCGGATGGCAAATGGTTATCAGTTTCGCCGCTTCACAAGTAGCGCTCCAAGATTCGCCTACTGGGAGCATCGAGCGCGCGTGTGTCGGGGATCAAGAAACGAATGCCGTGCGTATCGACGATGATGGCCCGGTGGCCTTCGAGGCGGTGAATGTCGTCCTCGTTGCCCAGTAGGAATTGGGTTCGCCCGCGATCGGTTTCGACGTCCCATTGCGACGGTTCGGTGAAAGCCGTCATGTGGACGATTCGCGTCACGATCGGGATGAACTCGCGCCGCATCAGGTCTGTTTCCAGCACGCTGCGCACGTCGGGAGGCAGATCGGCCAGACTCTCGACCCAGAGTAGCTCGCGTCCGTGGTTATCGCGAATCGAGATGCGATTCAGCGGATCGGAAATCGGAAACGCCCGCGCCGGCTCGACGTCGACATGCTCCACGGCATGGGCATCAGTTAGCACGAGCCGGCCGAGCGCGTCGTGATGCAGACCGAAAGCGTCGTCAGAAGACGCGTCGAAGTGCATATTCTCTCGTTGCATGAGGTTATACTCCCACCCCTTGCACTAATTCCAACTGCGCTCGATGCAATCGGGCGTAGGCGCCGGGGAGCCGGAGGAGTTCCTGATGGTTGCCGATCTCGGCGATTTGGCCCCGTTCGAGGACGACGAGGCGGTCGGCCCGTCTGAGCGTGCTGAGACGGTGGGCGATTGCGATCGTCGTGCGACCTTGTATCAGGTTCTCGAGCGCCACTTGGATTTCGCGCTCCGTTTCCGTATCGACCGACGAGGTCGCCTCGTCGAGGATCAAGATTCGCGGATCGATCAACAGGGCCCGGGCGATCGAAATCCGCTGCCGTTCGCCGCCGGAGAGCGATTGACCCCGCTCGCCGACGAGTGAATCGTACCCATCAGGGAGATTCAGTATAAACTCATGCGCTCGCGCGGCGCGGGCCGCGGCCACGATTTCGTCACGTGTCGCACCGGGGCGGCCATAGGAGATATTCTCGGCAATCGTGCCGTAGAACAAAAACGGATCCTGCAGCACGATCCCAATGTTGTGCCGGTACTCGGCCACGGGGATTGACCGGATATCGACTCCGTCCGCCAGGATCGCCCCCTCCGCCACATCGTAAAAGCGGCAGACGAGGTTAATCAGCGTGCTCTTGCCTGCTCCGCTCTGCCCGACCAGTCCGATCATTTCACCCGGCCGGATGGCCAGGTCGATCCCGTGGAGCACCTCGCGTGTGCCATATTTGAAGCGCACTCCGCGCAGCTCGACGGCCCCTTCCAGGCGGCCGGGATGCACCGGCCGGACCGGCTCGGCCACGCTCGGCACGCGGTCGAGAATCTCGTAGATCCGTTGCGCCGAGGCAGCCGCCTTCTGCGTGGCGGAAACCATGTAGATCAGCGACTCGATCCGCGTGAAGAAGCGGCCGATTCCCAGGGCGAATGCCCACAGCACTCCGACCTTGACATCATGCTGAAACACTTGCCAGCAGCCGAAGGCCCACACGACCAACAGACCCAACTCGGTGAACATCTTCACAGTCGGGGCGAAGAACGACCAGACGAAGTTCACGCGTTGGTTGATTTCCACCACGCGATGGTTGCTGTGGCCGAACCGCTCGATCTCGCGGTCCTCCTGGGCAAACGCCTTGACGACGCGAATCCCTGGGATCGTGTCGGCCAGCACGCTCGTCATCTCGCCCCAGGCCACGCCCGACAGGCGGAAATTCCGCCGCAGCCTCGACCGGACCCAGTTCACCAGCCACACGATCACCGGAAACGGCGCCAGCGACACCAATGCCAACATCCAATTCGTCGAAAGCAGAAACCCGGCGGTCATCAACATCATGATCACGTCGGAGGCGAACGCAATCAAATTGACCGAAAGGAAGTTGCAGATCTTGTCGGTGTCACTGCCGATCCGCGACATCAAATCACCGGTCCGTTTGCCGCCGAAGAACTCGAGCGACAGCCATTGCAGATGGGCATAGGTCTTGTTGCGCAAATCGGCGGCAATCCACTCGCTCGCCCAGGCGAGCACGTAGGTCCGCGCCCATTCGAGCAGCCAAGTGATGATTGCCGCGACCGCCCACCCGCTCAAAAGCCAGACCGCGAGAATCATGCTCACCGCGTGCCCGCCTTCATACGGCACGAGTACGTCATCCAAGAGCCGCATCGCTAGATAGAGCGGAATCAAACTGATGGCGGTGCTCGCCAAGGTGAGCAAGAATCCCAGCAAGATCAGTTTCAGCCGCGGCCTGGCAAACGCGATCAAGCGATAGAGCGAAGCGATTGCCCGCGGCTCAAGCGCCACGCTGCACGAACGGCAGATGCCGTCGTCGGCGCTGATTACGGCGCCGCAACTTGGGCAAATGCTCGTCGAGACGCCGGACGATCGGTTTTTCGCATCGTTGAATCGGCCGACGAAGCGATGGGCCGCGGCAGCGGCCCCCAGCGTGTATTTCCAGTGCGTCAACCGGCGTTCGCTCGTGACGAGATCGAGCGTGCCGGCCCCCACGTGTTCCTGGGCCCGCAGCGAAACGTCGCCCGAAACTGGCCATGTTTGCCACCGGGGCGCTTTCGGAGCGTCATCGCTGGACGCGGGCAAACCATTCGTCGTCGCGATCGTTGAGAGGATCTCGGGCTCGCCATAGGCCAATAGACGCCGGTCCGTCAAGACAACTAGCCGCCGCGCAAAGCAGAGGCGCTGATCGAGATCGGGCTCAAACCACGCCAGAACTGATTCGCCCGTCGCGAGTTGCGTGCGGACCGCGCTGCGCCAAGACTCAGGCAGCGAGCTACCGGCGTCAGTCGTTCCTTCCAGTGGGGGATTCATTATTCCAGATGCAACAGTCGTACGCGAAAGCGGAAAATTGCCGGCGCGGTCTAGTTTTTGCAGCGTGCTCTCGGCCAATCTTACGTCCGCGGGCAGCGACTTGACCAGAGGGTTTTTGACGCCAATGCCGGACCGATAATGAACGTGATCGACTATCGAACGCTTGAGGCGAAAAGCCAACAAACGTGCGAAAAAGCGTCGATTCCTTGACTATCCCCCCAAGTCGATTAGTATAACATCGTTTGCAGCGTTCCTGGTGGATTGATGAACGTGGACGTAAGCGCGTTTTTTTCAGTTGACGACGGCCATCGAGACCACTGGATGCGAGGAACGAATGGCTCGCATTTGTCGTCTTTACATGGTAGTTGTATTGTAAGATTGCGGTTTTGGATTGGCGGTAATTCGCACGTTCCGTCGAGCCGTTAGAGTTCACGCAATCGCCGGGATTAGCTTTTGATGATCAATCTCGATTGTATTGGCCTTCGCTGGCCCGACCCACCCTACCTTCCTCCCACCTTGCCTCACCGAAGGCGACGTCAGGCCGCGGCACGCTTGCGCCACGATTGGCTCTCCGAACGGCCTCAATGTTGCACGGCGTGTGTGACGCGGATGACTCGCACTGATACTCACTGTAAGCCGATTCCCACGGCGCGCGGAACCGCCCTGTGGAGTTGACGGCTGTCCGGCCGATCGCCGGTGCGGCGGCATAGTCGTTCGCCCGTAGGGCGGCGCAGCCGTTTGCCCGTGCGGCGGCGGAGCGGCGAAATCTGCGAGCCATTCGCAACCTAATCCGCTGCCTAAAGACGCAACGCCATGTTGCGATAAATTAACAGCGGCGTTTTTTCCAGCCGACACAATCAAGAATCGAGGTCCGTCGGCAACCGATGAGTTTTTGACAGAACGCTTCGCGGCTGGAGGGAGCCGCCAAGCAACGGGTTCTATCTCCCGATGCCAGGCAACTGTGAGTTAGCGAAACATGGAAATCCGGAAAGTGCTGGTGCTTCGTGGTCCGAATTATTGGGCGAATTTTCCCGTGCTCGAGGCGTGGGTCGATCTGGGGATCTTGAAAGACTCGCCGTCCGACGAGCTGCCCGGATTCAACGAGCGATTGATGACCTGGTTGCCGACGATGATCGAGCATCGCTGCAGCATCGGCGAGCGCGGCGGTTTCTTCGAGCGGCTCCGTCGCGGCACGTATCAGGCCCACATTCTCGAGCACGTGGTGCTCGAATTGCAGACGTTGGCGGGGAGCGAAGTCGGCTTCGGGCGGACCCGTGAGACGGCGGAAGAGGGAGTTTACAAAGTCGCCATCGAGTATCTTGAGGAATCGGTCGGTAAGGCCTGTTTGGAAGTCGGTCGCGAGCTGTGCCTCGCCGCGGTGCATGACAAGCCTTTCGATCTGGAAGGCGAGCTGCGTCGCTTGCGCGCCTTGACGCAGCAAATCCGTTTGGGACCGAGCACCAATTCGATCGTCCAAGCGGCGCTGGCTCGTGGAATCCCCGCCCGCCGGCTCAATGCGGGAAGCCTCGTGCAGTTGGGCTACGGCGCTCGGCAGCGGCGCATCCTCGCGGCCGAGACCGACCGCACCGGAGCCATCGCCGAATCGATTGCCCAAGACAAGGAATTGACTCGGACTCTGCTGCGCGCCGTCGGCGTGCCCGTCCCCGAAGGCCGAGCGGTCGAGAACGCTGACGATTCCTGGGCGGCCGCGCAGGAGATCGGCTTGCCGGTCGTCGTCAAGCCGCAATTCGGCAACCAAGGGCGCGGCGTGGCCACCAATCTGAACAGCAAAGAGCAAGTGCTGGCGGCATACGACGCGGCGCGGCAAGAAGAATCGACGATCGTCGTCGAGCAATTCGCTCCCGGCGGCGATTATCGACTCCTCGTGGTTGGGGATAGAGTCGTTGCCGCCGCGCGGCGCGAGCCGGCGCAAGTGATCGGCGACGGAGTCCATTCGATCGCAGAGTTGGTTCGCGTCGTAAACGAAGATCCGCGCCGGGGGGACGACCATGCCACCTCGCTGAGCAAAATCAATCTCGATACCGTGGCGCAGCAGGTGCTCGCCGATCAAGGATTGACCCCGGGCTCCATTCCGACCGCGGGGACTCGCGTCCTCATTCGTCGCAACGCGAATCTAAGCACGGGTGGAACGGCGACCGACGTGACCGATCTGGTGCATCCGGACATCGCCGCTCGGGCCGTCGATGCGGCCCGCGTGGTCGGGCTGGACGTCGCGGGAGTCGACGTCGTGGCGATCGACATCAGCAGCCCGCTCGAAGCCCAGCGCGGGGTGATCGTCGAGGTCAACGCCGCTCCGGGCTTGCGAATGCATTTGGAGCCGTCGCTCGGCAAGCCGCGCCCCGTCGGCGAGGCAATCGTCGGGACGTTGTTCGCGGCCGGTGAAACGGGCCGCATTCCGATCGTCGCGGTCACTGGCGTCAATGGCAAGACAACCACTACGCGGTTGATCGCCCACGTGCTTCGCGGCACCGGCCGCCGCGTCGGCATGACTTGCACGGAGGGGATCTTCATCGACAGCCGGCGGATTCAAACCGGTGATTGCAGCGGCCCGCAAAGCGCCCAGAACATCCTGCTCAATCCGTCGGTCGACGCGGCCGTATTGGAAACCGCGCGCGGCGGCATCCTCCGGGCCGGTCTCGGGTTCGACCGCTGCGATGTGGCGGTCGTCACCAACATGGGCGAAGGAGACCATCTCGGGCTGGCCGACATCGACACACTTGAAAAGCTGGCTCGCGTCAAGCGAACGGTCGTCGAAGCACTCTCTCCGACCGGCACCGCCGTCCTCAACGCCAGCGATCCGCTGGTGGTCGAGATGGCGGCCAAATCGCCCGCGCCGGTGGTGTTTTTCTCGCTTACGGCGGATCAACCGGTCGTGACGGCGCATCGTGCCCAGGGGGGCCGCGCCGTCACGGTCCGCGACGGCATCATCATGCTCGCCGAGGGCGAGTTGGAGATTCCGCTCGTGCGGCTCGACCGCGTGCCGCTCACGCATGGCGGGCGGGTCGCGTTTCAAGTCGAGAACGCGCTGGCCGCCGTTGGCGCCGTTTGGGGCTTGGGCCTCACTCGCGAGGCGATCCGCACCGGCCTGGAATCGTTCGCAGCCGATATCGAGCACGTCCCCGGCCGATTCAATCTGCTCGACATCGGCGGAGTGACCGTGATCGTCGACTACGGGCACAACCCGTCATCGCTGATCGCGCTGACGGAAGCGATGAAGCAGTTTCACCAAGATCGTCGCACGGCGGTCTACACCTGCGCCGGCGATCGCCGCGATTGCGACATGGTCCGCCAAGGCGAATTGCTCGGCGCCGCCTTCGACCGCGTCGTGCTTTATGAGGACCACTACGTCCGCGGCCGCAAGGAAGGCGAGATCATGGGGCTGCTCAAGCAGGGGCTTTGCGGGGCGAAGCGGGCGCTCGAGATTCAAGAGGTCCGCGGCGCCGTACAGGCGATCGAAACGGCCCTGAGCACGGTCCGCCCCGGCGAGCTGTTGATGATTCAGGCCGATACGATCGACGAAACGGTGGACTACGTGCGGCGCTATCTGGCCACGCACCGGGACAGCCACGAGATCAGCCTGCTTGAGGCCGTCGACGGCCGGCACTCCGAGCCAGTCCGCATCGAAACCTCCGCCTCCCCCGCCGAAGCCGCGACGGTCGCAATGGTGACGCAGAGCGTGGATTGATGGGACAGATCATGCCAATTCGGTTGCCACAATAATAACCCGCGAATGCTCAAGCAACTTTACAGCGGGATCGACCGGACGAACTACGCCATTCTCGACAACACCCTCGACCGCCACCGGACGCCGATTCCGTCGGCCGAGAAAGGTCTCCACCGGTAACGCCGGCGCATCGACCGGCAATTGGGGCGGCGGTAAGTGCGGCTCCGCCGCGACCCGCTCGTCGATGGTCCGGCGTTCGGAATTTCGCGGATCGCTTTTGATAATCACTTCTTGTATTGAGCGGGGTTTTCTACTCGGTGGTCGCTGTTCTGACAGGTTTAGGCGGGAACGAAACGACCCTTCGCCCGCTCGTGGCTTGCCGTTGCCTGGCGTCCTCGGATACGGCGTGGAGATCGAAGTTGAATCGCTTCGCAATCGTTTCGCGTGCCTGTCGCACTTCGGCAACAATGCTGGCAGTAGCCATTTGTCATTTCCCTGAGTCCTGAGTTTGCGCGAACAGTTCGAGGACTGCATTGGTGGATCCGGAGTGCCGCGCGATTAGTTCTGCCGGTGGTGATAAAAGACGGCTAACAGTTGCTCGTCGTCAATGTCCCAAAGTGTTCGCCCGGTCTGGTCTTCCCCGAGGAACCCCAAATGGGCGAGCAGTTGGCCCAATCGCACGTCGGGAGACAGTTCGCAGAGTTCCGTCAATATTGCCAGCGCTTCGCTTCGTGTTGCAGCGATCATGGTAATAAGTGTCGTAGCTTGAGTACCGGCCTTCACGCCATCTGAGCCGGTTTTAGTACGTACGAGAATTGGACCTAAGGCGACGTCTTCGCGCAAAAGTTGGGAGGCGGAGCTGTCGTTCGAGCGTCCGTCCTGCAGGCGTTGGTCTTGCCGGTCCGAGCCGCGCGGAGACCGAGGTTCACTTTGCCCGAAACAGGCAGCGCTTTCGACGCGAGCGCTCGCAATTCGGCCAAGGCCAATAAATCGAACTTTGCCTCCGGCGCCACTGCGAGAAATTGTCGTAGCACAGCAACCAACTCGCGCTCGATTTCATCGATCTGCCAACGATACTCATTGCCGCGGACAAAGTTCCGATCCCTCCGCACGGCAGTTATATGTGCAATCTGCTTATTCGCCGCTTCTTTCGCGTCACAGACGTCCGTGGATGGAGCCGGTGAGCGCGTCGACCAGTCCGCCACGTATTCCCCCGCGGCCAAGTCGCCTTCTTTGGGTGATGGGAATCTCGGGTGATGCTCGAAGAAAAAGCACGAAATGTTCCGAAAGTGCGTCACGAAACCCTGGACGGTGTTGTTATGCGTGACCCCGCTGCCTCCAAACGCGTTTTGCCGTAGAAGTTCGGCGGATTCAGTCATTTGATGGAATTCAAAGAGGAGTGTCTTGGATTCCGCCTGAAGCTGTTCTTGGGTTCGTGCCATTCGATTCTTATGCGTCATCACATCTCCCCTCACAAAAAACCCGATAGTTGACTCGCCATCCCAACGACGACAAGTCGCGACGCGCCTCGGTTCGCCCCTCCAACAAGCAACTTGGATGACGTCAGGCGACGCTGCCCAGCCCGCTTCAAATGCAAATGGTTCAAGCCATCGCTCGACTTGGAAACTCATTAGGCCCGGCGAAGACGCTTGACCTAACGCTGGGTGCCATTCTTCAGATCAACTCTCGCATCGGCTGAACATGATCGACCAAGTATTGCGGGCGGCCGGTGAGGTCGCGGATGGTGGTCGTGTTGATGTCGATGCCGAGGTTGTGGTAGAGCGTGGCGAAGACTTCGCCGAAGGTGACGGGGCGTTGGACAGGGTATTCGGCGAGGCGGTTCGTGGCCCCGATCACCTGGCCCATGCGCATGCCGCCACCGGCGAGCATGGCGCAACTGACTTGCGGCCAGTGATCGCGGCCGGCGTCTTTGTTGATCTTCGGCGTGCGGCCGAATTCGCCCCACACGACCACCGACACGTCGCGATCCAGCCCGCGCTGGTGCAGATCTTCGACCAAAGCGCTGACGCCTTGATCCAAGAGCGGCATATCTTCACGTGCCGCACGGAAGTTCTGGCCGTG
>DASZFO010000327.1 GCA_035939775.1 Pirellulales bacterium
TCCCACGGTCTTGTCGATCAAGTTACGCACGTCTTCTTCGCGGCGCACATCGGCGCGGATGAACTCCGCTTCCGCACCTGCCTTACGCATTTCACTGACGAGCTTCTGGCCTTCTTCGTCGCGCCGACCGGAAACAACAACTTGAGCACCCTCCTTAGCAAACTCGAGTGCAGCCGCCCGTCCGATGCCCGTTAGTCCTCCTGTTATCAAAACAACTTTAGTATTCATTGAAATTCTCCTTGAAAGATTTCCCTGCCAATTCCGACTCCGAGCCTGCATGCAACGAATCTATTGGCTCGTCGGCTGCGTCCAGGTCAGGCGTTCATTCCGCCATCAACGGTAAGATTCGACCCTGTAATGTAGGACGACTCCGGACCGGCGACGAACGCCACCAGCGCAGCGACCTCATCAACAGACCCGTAGCGGTCGAGTGCCGTCGCGGCCTTCTGAGGCACGGCCCAATCGCCCGATGCGGGATTCAAATCCGTGTCGATCGGACCGGGTTGGATGTTGTTGACCGTAATACCGCGGCCCCCGACCTCCCTGGACAATCCCTGAGTAAAGATCTTCACGGCTCCCTTGGTGGCCGAGTAGGCTACCAGCCCGGGGGTTTGGACGCGGTCGCCCACGGCCGAGCCGATCGAGATGATGCGGCCGCCGCTCTTCATGTGCTTGAGCGCCGCCTGTGTTGTGGCGAGGGTGCCGCGCACGTTGATATCGATCACGCGATCCATCTCTTCGAGCGTGGTCGCTTCGAAGGTTTTCGGAATCGCTGTGCCGGCATTGTTCACAAGCACATCCAGTTGGCCGAAGGTCGCGACGGTCTTTTCGACCGCACTCTTCACGGCTTCGACGTCGGCAGCGTCCGCTTGGATCGCGACAGCCTTTCCGCCATCGAGTTCAATCGCTTTGACTACGGCGGAGGCCGCGCTGGCGTCCTTCGCGAACGTGATGGCCACGCTCGCTCCATCCGCGGCCAGACGTTTCGCGATTGCAGCGCCAATGCCGCGCGAGCCGCCGGTAACGAGGGCGATCTTTCCTTCCAGCTTCTTAGACATCGTTTTCTCCTTTCCTTCAATCACGCTCTTCGCCGATCCAGTCTCGTATGTAGGCCATGCCGATTGGGCTCGTTGATCTCGCGCAGCACTTTCGATTTGCGAAGGGCCGTTTTGGCGTGAAAGACCCGCGACTTCGTGGCCGAAACTGAAATGCCGGTTAACGCCGCCGTTTCCTGTAGCGAATGGTCTTGGAGAGTATGAAACACAAGAGTGCGTCGAGTCCCGGGACGTAAAGCTGCAAGTGCGTCGTGAAGAAAACTTTCCCGCTCTCGCTCTGCGCACCGCATTTCGGGATTTGAAGCAGAGTCCGGTACTTCCCACGGCGTCTCGTCCACGAACGGACAATGTGCAGAGATTCCACGCCGATTCCGCTTCTTCCGAAGGATCATCAGCGCCGAATTGACCCCAATTCGTGTAAGCCAGGTAAAGAAAGTGGACCTTCCGTCAAAGCTCTTGAGATGGAGGAATGCCCTTAGGAG
>DASZFO010000328.1 GCA_035939775.1 Pirellulales bacterium
GAAGCAGTTCTGCAATTACGAGCCGATACGCTCAGCGACAGCCAGCCGATGGAACGTTTTTGGCAACGCTGGCAATCCCGTCAAAACGGCAGCAACCGCTACCAGACCGCCGCCTGATTGCGCAAAGTAAGGAATGCACCCTTGATCTTTCGATTTTAGAGGACACGCGTAGGTAACCGGTCACAGTCCGGCGAGGAGCGAGGGGGCTGATTGGTTGGCGAAACTCGCCTTGACGGCCGAAGTGATGAAGGCGAAAGCATTGCGGCTTTGCTGACGGCAGGTTTCCACGATGGTCAGCATCGTCTCTATGAACCGACTGCCCGCCGCGCTTTGCGTACCGAACGACAGCTTCCGCCAAATCACGGGGTGCCGCAAGGCCCGCTCGCTCGCGTTGTTGGTCAGTCGACCTCCAGGAACGTCCACAGCCACTGGCGATGGTCGTAAAGTTCCCGACACATGCCGCCAATTCGCGGGTTGCCGCTGAAGGTCCCGCGCAGCAGCAGGCTTTCCACCTTCCGGCAGATTGGTTGCATCACGCGCTTGAGTCCACGATGAGAAAGAGTGCCGTCACGATAACGCGCCCAGGAATGAAACATTTCCCGCGTGGGCCGCATCAACTCATGTCCCAGCCGCTTCGCTTGCGGATCGCCGCTGTCGATGAGGGCTTGAAAGTCGCGTTTCAAATGGGCCCAGCACCACTGCAATCGGTCCAGCGTCCAGTACATCTTGGCCCGGTCGCAGGTCACCACGCCGCGAAACTCCGCGCCGAGCAACTCGCTCGGTGGCGGCTCGCGTCGTGCGCTGCGCGAACACCGTGAAGCGTCGGGCCACGCAGGTCCACAACCAGGCTTTGGCCCGGCTTTCCTTGGTCGGCGATTCGTCGATGCCCAAAATCTCTTGGGCCGGCAATTGCTAGAGGCGCAGAGGGACCGCCCTGATAAGATTGCGACCGCAATGCGTTTGAACTGGCGACGGGTTCACACCAAAGGCGCGATGTATGCCTCGGTCGTTCAGCCGCCGAGCCGGTGGTTGTTAATTTGACCCGGCCAAGCGAGCCTCGACTCTCTCGGAGCACGATGCTCATGATGAACCCCGAACCGATCGTACGGGATAACATCGAGATTGGTCGCTTCACTTATTTCCCTGAGGATTTCGAGTTTAAGACTTGGGTCCCCGGAGAAAAGATCGTCATCGGCAGCTTTTGCTCGATCGGGAACCACGTGTTCATCTGCACCGGCGGGAATCATCGCTCCGACATCGCCTCGACCTATCCGTTTGACTTTTTCTTCCTCGGCCGTCCCAAGCCGAATCGCTGCTATCAAGGGACCCGCACGACCACGATCGGCAATGATGTCTGGCTCGGTCGGCGATCGACGATCATGGGGGGCGCGAACATCGGCCACGGCGCCGTGGTGGCGGCCTATTCCGCCGTGTTCTCCGACGTCCCTCCCTATGCCATTGTGGCCGGTAATCCGGCTCAGGTGATTCGCTATCGCTTCAGCCGGTCGGTCATCGAGCGGATGCTGAGCATCGCCTGGTGGGATTGGCCCGAGGCGAAACTGCGAGCTGATGTGGAATGGTTCTATCGACCGATCAACGAATTCGTGGAACATTTTTCTCCGCAGAAGGACTCGAACGATGTCCACTCACACCACGCCCGAGGACCTCATCAGTCTTTTGCGGCGCCAACTGCGAATCCAATTCCCGATTCGACTCGACACGCCGCTTCTTAGCGGCGGGTTGATCGACAGCTTCGGCCTGGCCGGGTTGCTGACGGAGATCGAGCACGAGTTTGGTGCGTCGATCGATCCGGCTGCGATCGGCGTTGACAATTTCGATACGGCCGAGCAAATGTTTCGGCTGATCCGTGGCCAATGACACGAGCCGGCAGTTGACATCGGTAAGCGGCATCCCGAGGCGTTGCGCGCAGCTCGTGGCTCGATGATGAGTTCCACCCTAACCGATCGCAGCTCGTGGCAAACCCGACCAACATCCTCGCCGCCGTTCTGCAACATGCCGACAGCGCGCCGGACCGCACTTGCGTCGAGATCTTTTCGCGGCGGACGGCGATGGAACGGAGGTCGTTTGGGGAAATCGCTGCCGGGGCCGGCCGCGCCGCCACGTTCCTCGCATCGCAGGGTCTGCGCCGCGGTGACATCGTCGCCTTTCTTGGGACCCACCATATCGATTTCTACCCGGTTTGGCTGGGATGCGTCTGGCTTGGCGCCGTTCCGACCGTGTTGGCCGAGCCCAGCGTGCGAACCGACAAGGAAATCTATTGGGCGCGGCTCGGCGAGTTGCTAAGCCGCATCGACAGTTGGGGCGTAGTCGCCGATCCACGTCTGAAACTCGAGCGGCCGTTATCCACCATCCGCCGTTGGCACTGCTTCGATGAAATCGCTGCCAACGCTTGGACGGGCTGCGCTCGGGGAATTCCCCCGCGAGTTGTTTCCCGGCCGGAAGACACTCTGCTGTTGCAGCACTCGTCGGGCACGACGGGGCTACAAAAGGGAGTGATGCTGTCGCACCAAGCCGTGCACCGGCACGCCGAGAGCTACAACCGGCGACTGCGGCTCACGGAGTCCGATTGCATCGCCACCTGGCTTCCCTTGTATCACGACATGGGATTCATCGCCTGTTTCGTGAACCCGCTTTGGCACGGTGTCCCGGTCGTCTGGCTTTCGCCGTTTGAATGGGTCGTCAATCCGGCGTTGTTGCTGGATGCCGTTACGCAACTGCGTTCGACGATCGCATGGCTGCCGAATTTTGCGTTCGCGTTTTTGGCCAGCCGAACTAAGTTGGAACCGGGCCGTTACGAATTGTCGTCACTTCGCGCGCTGGTGAATTGCTCGGAACCGGTGACCGCTGAGGCGATGCAAGCTTTTTGCGAGCAATTTGCCGCCGCCGGCTTTCGGCCGGAAGCGTTGCAGACCTGCTACGCCATGGCCGAGAACGTGTTCGCGGTGAGCACGACCGACGCCGAATGCCCGCCGCGATTTCGGCGAATCGACCGAGCGATTTGGCAATCAGAAAATCGCGCTGTTTCGAATGACCGTTGCCTATCGAGTATTGGCGACAAGCCAGACGATAATCCGAACGACCGGCCGTTCGATCCGGCGATCGCACCGCAAAACCTCAATTCGACCGCTGTCGTTCCGGCAGGCGGTATCGACGATTCGCCTCTGGCGACCGTAATCCACGTCAGTAATGGCCGTTGCTTGCCCGATTGCGAAATCCGAATCGTCGACGAGGTTGGCCGGTCTTTGCCGGTCGAAGTTGCCGGCCGCGTGATGATCCGTTCTCCATTTCTCTTCAGCGGCTATTTCCGCCGCGACGACTTAAACGCCGACCTGCTCGATGATCAGGGGTTTTTCGACACAGGTGACCTTGGCTATCTGGACGAACAGTCACACGTCTACATCACCGGACGGCGAAAGGATTTGATCATCGTCGGCGGCAAGAACATCTATCCACAGGACGTCGAACAAGTGGCGTCCGCCGTGCCGCAGATTCATCCGGGCCGCGTCGTCTGTTTTGGCGTTACGCAACGCTCATTGGCGACAGAAGGATTGGTGCTGCTCTGCGAAAGCGACGAGCCGGAAGCGTTGTGGGCGGACCTGGTCAGAAGAGTTCGCGTGACAATTCCGGCCCAATTGGATGTGGACTTACTCGACGCGCGAGTCGTTCCTCGAGGGACACTTCGCAAATCGACCTCCGGAAAACTCGCCCGCGACTGCAATCGCCAATCGTATTTGAGCGGCCGATTTGGCCCCATCCCGGCAGACATCGGAGCCGTCTAGGCGGCGGTGACATTCAGCGCCGTCGGCCAGAGGCGGAACGATACGGCCAATCGATTTCGCTCGAAGAGCCGCGGCCAAGCTAGTAACGTCGTCCCAGGCCAGAGTCTCGGCGCCCGGAACGGAGCCCCCGTCGTCTGAGACTTGCGATCCGGCCGCGCCTTTCTGGCGAGGCTCATTTGATCGCTTACCATTCCTGGCCTCGCGAATTGATGCGCGTCCCCGGGGTCAAGAAGTAATCCCCGTGCGCTGCTCAATCGGGT
>DASZFO010000329.1 GCA_035939775.1 Pirellulales bacterium
TGCGTCGGCCGCTTCCAACAGGTCGATCCCGCCGGCCTTCGAGCGCGGATCGAGCAGGCGGACGAACTCCCGGCCGTCGGGGATCGTCGCTTCGGCCAGATCGCGAAGCGAAAAATCCTCCGGCCGCAAGTCGCGGTTGGCCAGAGATTCACGCAGGTGACGGCAGACCTCTTTGGATCCCATCGTCTCGTAAAGCCGTTTCAGTTCCCGATAGTTGAGGGCACGTGTCATGGTTTTGAGCCTCTGGAGGTGAGTAGGAGAGTGTTTGGTATGTGCCTAAGCGAAGTAATGACAAATGTCGAATGACGAATGACTAAGGAATGCCCAATGACGAATGGCCGAATGACGAATGGGATGACAGCAGACATTTAGTCATTCGTGCTTCGTCATTCTTTAGACATTCGTTATTCGTCATTAGTCATTCCCACGATGTTCAAATCAACGGAGCTGATACGCGGCCAAGTAGTCGACGTTCAGCAATTCGTTGCTCGTGCTGCCGTTCTTCATGCCAGCGCACAACTGCATCAGCGCGCCGCTGGTAAACGTGAAGAGTTGCCGCGCGACGAGCAGCCCGTCGATGAAGAACGCCGCTTCGGCCTGAGTGGAATTGATCGGCTGCTATTGTCCGGTGAGCGTTTGATAGTTCGCGCCGCCGGCCGTTTGGGTGGTGATGGTGGTGGCTTGCGCCGCGCCGATAGAGGTCTGACAACTCCAGACGTTGCTCCCGCCGGCCTTGAAGAAGACCATGCCCGAGTACGACGCCTTCGGACCGGCGCTGCCGTTGGCGAGCGCCCCCGCGGCCACCGAATCCATCAGGCCGACCAGGACATTGGCCTTGTTGCCATTGGCCTCGGTGAACTGCACGGCGGCCTCGAAGACGATCGGCTGGTCGGCGGCAAACTGGAACAGCGCGGCGGTGGTGCGAGCGTACGATTCGTCGTTGGCTGCTACAGAGCCGCCGCTGGGGACCACAGTCAGAATGCCCCCGACGCCGTCGCCGACCGCGACCGATCCAGCGTGGCTGAGCACGCTTGTCCAGCGCTGGGCGGTGACGTACGAATCGAAATCGTCCATGAACCCGAATGTGCGGCGATGTTTGAGTTGGTCCAGCAAGTCGATTAGTTTGCTCATGACAAGTTTCCTCTGGTTTTGGGTGGAGGTCGCTCGAGCGTAGACGCGGCGTATCGCCGCGTTTGAAAAAGCGGCGGGACGCCGCTTCCACATTAGGCTGTGATCAAATTGGTGAAGCTTTTCGCGTCGGTCGGCAGCCGGCGCGGGCCTGCCGACTCGGTGAGGTATTGGTCTTTGCTCAACGGCCTCGCCGATCCCGCCGCGCGAGCGATTTGCAGCCGTTCGAGCATCAACTGCCGCCGGGTATCGGCGCCGGCGGCGGCGCGGAGCTGCTCACGAAACAGGTCCGTGACCAACGTCCGCGGGACGCCCGCCGCGGCCAATTCCTCGGCAATGCTCTGTTCCAGCAACAGCGCGGCGTTTCGCGCCTCGGATGCTTCGAGCCGCTCCTTCAAGCCGCGTAGGTCAATCTCCCGGTCGCCGGCCGGCGTGACGGTAGCAGGGGCGCCATGGCCACTGCCCTGAGTGGCCATGCCTCGTTGCGGCTCATGCCCATGTCGAGCCATGGGCATGGCACCCGACGTGTATTCCTGCAGGATCGCCTGAACGAGATCGGATCGCTCGGCTTTGAGCTGCTCGAGCGTCACGCCCTTCAAGCCAACTGCCTCGTGCGCCTCGACTGAACTCGCCGAAGTCCGACTGCTTCCTGCCTCCTGCCCCCCGCCTCCTGCCGACTGTTCATACAGCCCGCGGGTCGTGGCCGGATCGGCGACCAGATCGACGCTCTGCACGCGCGTAATCTCCTCGACCACGAGCAGATCGTCGCGCCGCGCGGTGCGGGCTTGCACGTTGTGCGAGAAGCCGACGTTCTCGGGGGCGTGCTCGGCATCCCAGATCAATTGCTCCGCCAGAGCATGCTTCGGATTGAAGTGCAGATCGCCGAACGATCCCTCGCCCGGCCGCGCCTCGACGCCGCGGACCACGCCGATCCGGTCCTGGTAGTCGCGCGGGGCGAGCGCGCTTCCCTTGGGATGGTTCACATTCACTTTGGCTCCTTCATAGAGGGCCGCGGCCCGGCCGAGCGCCTCGGGCAAATACTCGCGGCCGTTCCGCGAATGCAGCCCGAGAATCTTCACGCCGCGAATCACGCCCGCCGCGCGATCCACCCGCACCCGCACGCCGCGCGAATCGCAGTATTCCTGAATCGTTTCGTCCATCGAACTTCTTCCCTTTCTGTTAAGCACGCGACACCGAGACCAATTAAAAAGCCCACACGGCGCGGTGACCGCGCCGGTGGGCTCTTGCCGATTCCGTTGCGGGCTCGGCTCGATACCTGGATTGTGTTACGAATCCGTTCTTATCCACAGATTTCGCAGATTTCCACAGATGAATTACGAGGGATTTTTTATGAGGAAGCCAGGAGGCCAGGATTTGCGACATCCCTCTCCTGCCTTCCTGGTCTCCTCATAAAACAATCTGCGTCAATCTGTGAAATCTGTGGATGATTTCCCCGTAGCTTATTTCTCAATTCGCTCGACCAAGCGGCGGATGTGCTGGATCGTGCCGTCTTGGATCGCCAATTCGATCGCCGCCTTGCCATGAAAACCGCGCCGCAGCGACTCGGCCAGCAACTCCGCCAAAGCGGATTCCACTTGGCTCACCTTCGTCTGATTCACCGTCGTGTTCCGCAGCGTAAGCATGGGGTGTAGTATACATATTTACACTATTCTCTCAAGGTCGGATTTTGTGCCACTCCCGAGAATCTGCAATTTCGTCGGTCGGCACGATCGCAATCGCGCGTTCATTGATCGACAAGATTGCAAGTGCGCGTTCGTCAGTCGGCCGGACAGCGATCGCGTTTTCCGCAATCGGCCTGAAAGGCCGAAGGAGCCCAGCCCAGGGTGAAGCAACGTCGTCCGCAAGGACGACCAGCGCAACCCTGGGAACCGATGCGATAAGAACCGGCCAAGCCCCGAAAGGGCGAGGGAGATTCCACGCGATCTGAAGGTCCGCGCGGAGTCTCCATCCCAATCAAACGATCGTCGCACTTGTGAGTCCGCGATTGAGCCATCAACGTCGCTCCGTCGCCCTTTCAGGGCTTTGAATTCTGAATGCGATCGTGACCCAGCGGGTTCCATCCGCCGTCGGCGGACTCCGCCCTGGGCTGGGCTCCGCCGGCCTTTCAGGCCGATTTTGAGTCTTCTATAATGGTTCGATGTCGCAGAGAATCACTGAGCCAACATGTTGACGGTGAGTTTGCGAGGAGTCTGACCGTGATCCTCTTCCTTCTTGTTCGACCGCTGTCGCATATCCGGCAGCGCCACATTAACGACTGCGGGATTGCCGCTGCCGCCATTGCGGCAAACGTGCCTTACGAGACTGCCGCCGCACACAGCCCTGCTCGCCCAGGGGAACGCGGCGTAGGTACTCAAGAAATCGTGCCATTACTTGAATGCTTGACCAACACCGACTGGAGAACCCCCGAAACGGGATGGTTCCACCCGGTTTTCCGACTTATCAAGACGGATGAGCTTCTTGTCCTTGTGATCCGCCATCGGAAATGGTCCGGACCCTCACATTACATCACGGTCAAGGGCGGATGGGTGTACGATCCAGCATTTCCAACGCGATATCGTATCGAAAACTATCCGAGGGGAAACTGGCATGTACTGCTCAGGATTCGTCCTGGCCGTCAGTCGGAGACCGGATGGATCGCGGATCGTCTAAAGCTGGTTGGAAGCGCGCTCATTGTATTCTTTGCGATTTGGATACCCATTGTGTTCGGCAGTTGGCTTTTCGGCGCGAAATGACGGCGACAACGTAGTTGCAGGATTGCGACTAGAACGCCCCGTTCGCCACTCCCAATAGTTTTCCCGCGCTCACATCGAGCGGTAGCACGCCGGCGTCGATCTCCGTCGACTTCTGATTGCCATGTGCTTGATTGCCTGCGCGCCCCGCATGCGCTGCGAAATTGGCTTGCTCCCGCTCATAGTCGAGTCCCAATCGCTGGCTCCAGGTTTGTGGCGAGAGGATGCCGTTGGCGTTCTCGATTTGGAAGCGCTGGGTCTCTTGCATCTGATCGCGCACGGCGAGCGACGGCGCGACGCCGATGATTTCGATCGTCGCCAGCACCTCGCGCGGCAGTTGCCCCGCCGCGACCGCATTGGCCACGACGCGCCACATCAATTCGGTGTCGTCGGCCACTTGCTCCGCTTGCAGCCGCGCGAACATCCGCATCGCGGGGCCCTCGGCCACCATCGTCGAGGCGTAGTTGGCGTTTGAGGCGTCGGAAGTGAGCATGAACTCGGGCATGACTAGGCGGCTGGCGATCGCCCGCAGCTCGGCCTGCAGCACGGCAATGAAGCTGCCGGCATCGAGTCCCGCGGCGGGAAAGTCGTAGTCGATGTCGGCATGGGTGTCGAGGATCGTGCCCGGACCGTAGCGCTTGAAGTTCGTGGTCTGGCCGGTGAGCGTGTTGGTCACGCTGGCGCCGGCCCCCGCGGAGGCGAACTGCTCGACCGCGCTGCGATTGCTCCGATGGTGCTTGCGAATGAGCGCGATCGCCGATTGGATTTCCGCCACGACGCTCATATTGCGGAGCAGCTTTTCCGCCCGGCGGAGATTCTTGCGCACGGGGAAGAAAAGCGGCAGCCCGCGTCGCACATTGCCATCCACATTCGCCTTGCGATGCTGAATCTCGCCGGGATCGACGATCTGGCCATCGACGCAATAGCCGAGCACCGTTTCCACGTCATCCCGATCCGTGAGGATTCCCAGATGGGCCGATGGATCGGCGGCACGGTCGGGCGGAGTGGCGACCTGACCCGGCTCGACGAAGCGCACTCGCGTCGTGCCGTCGGCGGCGGCGAACAGACGAAGAAACACCTCGCCGTCGCGATCGCGGCGGAGCACGATCTCCTGCTGCCGCCGCTGCCAGGAATTCGTCGTCACGAAATCATCGAGCACGGCCTGCACGGCCGCGGGCCATTCGGGCGGCGCCTGCTGTCCTTTCTTGACCGCCGCGCGGTAGGTGTGCCCCGAGCCGACAATGAAGCTCACTCGGTTCTCATGCCCGTTGATTGCAAATTCGTTCGAAAGCGCGAGCAGCCGGCATTGATTGCGAATTTCGCGAAGCTGAGTCTCGGTGGTCGGGCCCCAGCCGCCAACGGCCACGGCATCCAACCCGCCGCCAAGCGGAAGCCAGGGAGTGCCATCGCCATCGAACAGCGCATCGAGCGGGTCGACAATGGTCGTGCAGAATTGCTCATAAGCCTCTTGCAGCCGCTGCTCGAGGCGAGAGAGTGGAGAGTCCGTTGTTGGCATGGTTTTTCACCTTTCATTTGGAATGTCGAATGTCTAAAGAAGTCCGAATGACGAAGCACGAATTGCTTCCGCTTGCGATTAGTCATTCGTGCTTCGTCATTCCTTAGACATTCGTCATTAGACATTCGACATTCCGTAAACATTCGTCATTCGCCGCTGGGGCATCACACACTCACCTTGAATCGATTTCCCAGTCCATCCACCGGCCGGCGATCGGCGAGCCAATCGGCGGCCAGGCGGATCGCCATCTCGGCGGCGTCCGGACCGTCGTCGTGATCGGCCACTGGAAATTCTTTCAACTGCTCGACCAGCATCCGCGTCGAAGGGGAATGCGATTTGAATTTGAGCCGCCGCTTTGAAAGCAGCGGCCCGAGCCGCCGGATCCGCGTTTGCTTGTTCACCTGGTTCTCGATTCCCCATGGCACGACGCCGTAAAGCCGTTGCCGGGCGAGTTCGGCCGTGAATTCTCCCGCGAGCAACTCCTGAAACTGGTTCATCTCGATGCCAAACACATCGGGCTTGAACCGCCGGCACAACTCGACCCCGTCGCTGACGATCTGGGGCGTCGGCCGGCGGGCCAGGTCGGCTTCGAGATAGAGCATCCCATGGCGATCGACGGCCAACATGACGAAGGCCGAGTAATCGCCGCGGCCCGAATCGCTTCCTTTGCTTGGATCGAGCGCCAGCGTTTTCACCTGCACGTCGGTCGGCCATTCGTCGAACCAGAGCCAATCCCCGAAGTAATCCTCGGGCCATTCGCACAATTCAGGATTGATCGGGACGTTTTGCTTCTCGCGCTCGAACGCCGTCCGCCCCGCCTCGACTCTCATGCACATCAGCGTGTACAGGTCCTCTTCCTCCGGCCAGAGCAAGACGGCGCCGGCCTCCATCTCGGCGCAATGGGCGTGGAAGAAAGTTCGCGCCGCTTCACGGCTATCCGGCCGCTCGACGTCGGCGTAAATCTGCTCCCATTCGCTCCAAAGCTGCATGTTGTTGGGCCAGCGCTCGATCGCTTGAAAGCGGCGCGAGGTCCAGCCGGGGGTTTCGTGCAGCTCCAGCGCCAGCGCCTCGCGATGCAACGCAGTCGCCAGATTCACGACGTTCGTCCGTTTGGTGCCCGCCTTCATCAACGTGCCATGGAACCAGCGAGCCGAGTGTTCGCGGGCCAGGCTCGATTCGATATGCCGATCGTCTTGGAGATCGTCGCAGACGATGAGCGTCGGCCGATGCTCGCGCTGCCTTCGGCCGCGGATGCGCTGGCCTGTTCCAAAGGCCTCGATCGTCACGCCGTTGGCCAGCCCCACGGCGTTCGCGCGCCAGACCGGGTACGCTTTCGGTGCGGTCGCGCACGCCGCCGGATAATCGGCGGCGATCCGCGGGTTCTCGCGCAGCTCGATCTTGATGTTCGCAAGATGGCCAACGGCCTGGTGCTTCGTGTCGGAGATGATCAAGATATACGGCTCGCGTCCTTCGAGCGCCGAGCGAAGGACGAACGCCAGCGTGCCGATGGTCGATTTCGCCCCGCCGCGCGGGCCGAGCACGTTCAACTTTCGCCCGCGCTCGGTTTTCATTTCCTCGAGCTGCTCGGCAAGCCAGCAATGCATCCGCGACGGCGACCGGCGGAAATGGTCCGGCAGATAGGCCCGCGCCCAAACGAGCAAGTTCCACTCCCGCGCCGCGGCGGCCTGGCTCCGCTCGGCCGAAAACTCCTCCGCGAGCGAATCGCGCAGGATGCGCGCCGAGCGGTTCGCCAATCCGAGGTCAATCCCGCGCCAGCCGAAGATCAAGTTGCTTTGCACGATGCCCTCGTTAAGGTAGTAGGCAAACTCCGTGTGCCGTAATCGACGTGCAGTTGTAGAGTGCGTCGAGCGCAGCGCTGACGCACCCTACGGTTTGGGGCGCTTCGGAACTGCTCTCGGCCGGTCGGCGAGCAGCTCGGCCAGCCGCGCCAGCACGCGCTGGCGCAGCGTCTTGCCCGGAATCTCGCCGACTATGATCCCGGCCAAGGCCTTGATGATTTCCGTCATCTGTTCGATCGTGATCGAATCGGGCGAACGGCGGGCGTAGCGCTCGGGGAACAACCGCTCCAACGCCCAGGCCGCCGCTCGCCACTGCTTGACATCGCCGACCGCCGCCTGAATGCTCTTGAGGAAGGTGATTTCCGCGCTGAGTTCCGACTTGCGCAACTGCTCGGCGAACTCGGGATCACGCAGAGCCCTGCGGCGGATCGTCGAGGGGGCGCAGCCGACGTACGAGGCCGCCATGAGCCGCGTCCCGCCGACGGCGAGAATCGCGCAGACCTCGCGTCGTTTGGTTTCATCGAGTCTCACGCAGTTGGTTCTCGTTGATTGATCGCCCCGGTAGCGAGGCAGCACGTTGCAGTTGTAGCATATTCAAACGACACAACGGCTCGGCCGGTCGAGCCTCGGTAGTCGGGAAGCCCGCGAGTAGGCGCCGAGCCAGTTTTCTTCACCTCCGTCGCGCGCCATCGTGGCGAAGCGCGGCAATGGGCGATCACGGCCGGATGGCTGGCCGTGATGCTGAACCGCTCTCCCTGGTCGCTGTGTAAATCGCCGACCGCCTCCGCGACGCGGAGCCCGATGCCGATTCCTTGGTAGTCCGGTAAGGTAACGAGCCGCGAGATTCGCCAACGCCTGCGGCGGCCGACCACCGGCAGCGTCGCGCAAAACGCCACCGGCGCTCCTTCCCAGGCCGCCAGGAAACAGCGCGCGGACCGGTTCAACCCGCCATTCAGATAGTGATGCTTCGCAAACAGGGACCATGCACGACTCCGGCAATGAAATAGTTCAAGCTCGATCGCCGGTCGCCGAAGCGACCTCCGCTGGAACGTCTTGCTCGCCATGTCGAGCACCCAATCGGGCGCAAGCCACTCGGTGACATCGTAGTGGCAGGTCACCGCGACGAACCGGCAGCCGATCTTCCCGCTGCGAATCCCTTTGGCGACGGCGGCCGAGCCCACCTTTGCCACCGTCCGATCGACGACGCTCGTGAATTCGTCGAAGACGACCAGCCGGAGGCCAGGAAGCGGAGGTCGGAGATCGGAGGTCGGACGTCGGAACTTGCAAGCCGACGCATCCGACTTCCGATCTCCGACCTCCGACTTCTGACCTCTGGTGGCGGCCAGCGCTCTCGCCAGATCGCAGCGAAATCTCTCGCCGCCGCTCAACACGCGATACGGCTTGACCCACGACGGCGGCGAGCTGAAGCCGACCGCCGTCAGCAGGTCCGTGATCTCGCGAACCGGCAGTTCGCCGAAGCAATCCACGATCGCTCGGTCCTCGGGCCAATCCGCTTGCTCAATCAAATTGTCGCCGAACAGCCGGCGCGCGAGCGTCGTCTTCCCGCTGCCCGATGGCCCGACGATCATGCCAATACGCCAGTCGTCCCCCAATTCCGGCAATTCGACCGCGAATCGTTCGCTCAGCTTGTCCTTCAGCGGCACATCAAACATCCCGGCGACCTGCTGGACGCGGAAGGAATTGTAGAGCGGGCATTCGTTAACGACGTGGATGAGCGGCATTATGGATTCTGGATTCTCGATTTTGGATTTTGGATTAAGCGTCCGAGATTCAAGTGCGCTTGCGCATCAATCCAAAATCGGCAATCGAAAATCCAAAATAGCTAAGTCACAGCGTTATTAGACGGCATTTGAATTCTTCCCGCGTCAGCCGCTTGTAAACCGCCTGCTGCTCTTCCTCGTCGCGGCATTCGACGACGATTTGAAACAGCCGCGGAATGTTGATGTCTGGCGTCGATGGTTCATCGTTTTCCAGAACGGCCGCCACGGGGATCAGACCGTCCAGCAGGCTTTGCACGGCCGCGTTCTCGGTCTGCACGTCTTCGAGCAGCCTTTCGAGGGCCGTTTTGTCGCTGCCCGCCAGCGCGGTGAGCGGATCGTGCGTTGCCAGAATCTTGTTGGCCTCGTCTTCGTTCACGTCGAGCACTAGCACGGGGACCAGCATGTCGGGCGTGGTCTCCGCTCGCAAATGACCGTCGATCAATTCCAGCGAGCCGTCGGGCAGCTCGCGAGCCAAGAGCGCTCCCGCGTAGCCGACTTCCGCCAGGATGCCTTGCAGGGCATCGCGCTGGTTGTCGCTATGCGCTCGCCAGTTCCGCGGATTGGGCCGCAGCTCCGCGGCTGGAACGCGCCGCAGTTCTTTGATTCGATCGCGGATTTTCATCGGCTATTCTTCCTTAGTTCGGCAATTTCGGTGCGGAGGTCGCCCAGCTCGGTGCGCAGCTCGCGGAGGTTGTCGTCGCGAACGGCCAGGCGGGTCTCGACCACCACCAGCCGCTCGCGCATATCCACGCCCACGCCGATCAGAGCCGCGGTCTGCACGGCGAGAAACGTGAGCACCTTGATCCAATCCGCAGGCGACAAGTTGATGCGATTGCCTGGCGTGAGTGTCATCGGAGTGTCTTTTGCGGCAGAGAAATCGCCTGGGAAATGTCGAAGTCAGAATGCGGAACGCGGAATCGGTGTGATGATTCTTTGTTCCGCATTCTGCACTTTTCATCGATCGAGATTAGCGGAACAGCAGGCTGCGGACCGGCGTGCGGAACTGCCGGTGCGGCTTGACCTTCACGACTTCTTCCACCACGGTCGGGACCGCCAGCACGGTGACTGTCGGCAGAGTAAGCGTTGTCACGACTGGTGCGGATTGCACAATAACCGGCGCCGCTTGAACGACCAGCGGCGCCGCCACGGTTTGCACGGCGACGGCGCTCGTTGCCACCGGACACGCCGATGCGACGCCACCGCAAATACTCAACAGCATCGTCGCCACCACCGCCAGATTCACAAATCTCTTCATCGCAAGTTCTCCTAGAAAGAATTGAAACGTCTACCACAAGGGCACGCACAGCGTGCCCTACTCACTTGTCACTCGCGCGTCAGCTCCTCAAGCACCTTGCCGGCCTCTTCCGGGGTCAGCCGCGGGCCGCCCTTCGGCATCTTTTCGGTGAGCACGGCCCGAATCGCTTTGAGCCGCGTTTCACAATTCAACGTACCGACGTTCTCCAGCGAGAGGCTTGCCTTGGGCTCGGCGCCGGCGTGACACGTGGCGCATTTCTGCGCGAGCAGCGTCAATGCCGCGGGCGATTGCGTCGATCGCAGCGGCGCGTTCACGGGGACCGCTGACGTTGAAGCACTAGCGTTCGATTGCCTTAGCTTTTCGGCCACCTTGGCCGCGATTGCGTCGATTTCGGCATCATTCCGCCCCAACGGAATCGGCTGCGGAGCGACGGCTTGATAGCTGTAGTAATACGGCGCGGCCTCGGCCACAGGCACGCCGACGGCGACCGCCACCGGTACCGCGACCACGTTCGTTGCGATCGCCTCGGTTTTCACGCGGCATGCGGCCGAGGCAGAGACCAGAGGCCAGAGGCCGAGGGCCAGGATCGGCGCGGCTAACGCCGCGATTTTGAAGGGTGTGAACTCTTTCATCGTAGACCTCAGTTACTTGTCACTTGACACTCATCACTTGCCACTTGTCACTTGCCACTTCGCGCCAGCGTCGCTGCCTCGGCGAAGCTGCTCTCCCATTGTCCGCGAAGCACAGGGCGGCCTTCGACGAGCGTCAATAGTATCGGGTCGTGCGAATCGCGCATCGCGGCCGCCAAGTTGTCTTCCGAAAGGCCGATCTCGCGGGCGGCCTGCGCGCGGCTGACCGGCAAGTAGGCGAATTCGCGAACCACGCGGGCCAGTGCCTCGGCCAGGTCCTCGGGGTTCAATTCGGCGGCGCGGGCGACCGCTTG
>DASZFO010000330.1 GCA_035939775.1 Pirellulales bacterium
CGTCTCGTGTGAATCGGTCGCCGTGGGTGGCATTGGCTAATCTCCCACACTATTACCCGGCAATTCCCCCCAAGTGTGACAGAGAAAGGGGGGCGAAGCGAGCAGATTTCCCGCCCGCCAAATTGAGTTTGTGCGAATGGCCCCCAGCGTGGCCCTTGTCGACTCGCGGCCCGGCACTGGCCGGGCCCAGAGGGCGCCCCGCTGGCCAGTGCCACACCCGCTCGGCCAGTGCCACCCGATCGTTTACAATATGCTTCCGCGCCTTCCGCGCGTCGCGCCGCTCGTACGTTCCGAACCCCGACTCCCGAGTCCCGAGCCCCATCCTTGTCTGACACCGCCCGACAGATCGAGCAGCTTCGCGAGGAGATTCGCCATCACGATCGGAAGTACTATGTCGATGCGGCGCCTGAGATCAGCGACGTCGAGTACGATCGACTGATCGCGCGGCTCAAAAAGTTCGAAGCCGAGCGTCCAGAGCTTGTCACGCCCGACAGCCCGACGCAGCGGCTCGGCGATCAGCCGGTCACCGAGCTACCGCAGGTGACGCATCGGATTCCGATGCTGTCGATCGAGAATACCTACAGCCTCGACGAATTGAAGAAGTACGGCCAGCGGATCGAAAAGCTGCTTCCGGGCGAGAAGATCGAATGGGTTGTCGAATACAAGGTCGATGGCGTGGCGGTCTCGGTTACGTACGAGCATGGCCGGCTCGTGCAAGGGGCAACGCGCGGCAATGGCCGGGTGGGGGACGACATCACGCACAATATCCGCAAGGTTAAAAACGTCCCGCTGACGCTCGCGGGCAAGAATCCGCCGGCGGTGCTGGAGCTGCGCGGCGAGGTCTACATGACGAATTCCGACCTCGTGCGGCTCAACGAGCAGCAGAAGGCGAAGGGATTGCGCCCGCTGGCCAACACGCGGAACGTCGCCGCGGGAACGATCCGCGTGCTCGACCCAAAGATCGTCGCCGAGCGGGGGCTGCGCCTGCTTTGCCACGGCGTCGGCCACACCGAGGGTTTTTCCCCCGCCACTCACATGGAGTTTCTCGAAGAGATCCGCCGCCGCGGCCTGACGCCGACGCCGGGCGTCGAGTGCTGCGATTCGTTCGCCGATGCGGTCGCCCATTGCGATGAAATGATCGAGGGGCTGCACGAGCTGGATTTCGAGGTGGATGGGCTGGTGCTCAAGGTCAACCGCATCGACCAGCGCGAGCGGCTGGGGAGCACGTCGAAAAGCCCGCGCTGGCTGATCGCCTACAAATTCGAGAAGTTCGAAGGGGCGACGCGGCTGATCGATATCCGCGTGCAAGTCGGCAAGACAGGCACCATCACGCCCGTGGCCGATCTCGAGCCGATCGAGCTGGCGGGCACGGTCGTCCGCCGCGCGAGCCTCCACAACGCCGACGAGATCGAGCGTAAGGACGTCCGGATCGGCGACGTGGTGGTCGTGGAAAAGGCGGGCAAGGTGATTCCGCACGTCGTCCGCGTCGAGAAGCACGAGCGGCGCGGCGAGCTGAAGCAATTCAAGTTTCCCGCGCGCTGCCCCGAGTGCGATACGAAGCTGGTCAAGGACGAAGGGGGCGTCTACATCCGCTGCCCGAATCCGCAGTGCCCCGCTCAGCTTCGCGAGCGAATCCGCTACTACGCCACACGGAACGCGATGGATATCGAGGGGCTGGGAGACAAACTGGTCGAGCAATTGGTCGCCGACCGCCTGGTGACGCGCTACGGCGACCTTTATCGGCTCACCTTCGAGCAGCTTGCCGAGCTGGAGCGAATGGGAAAGAAGTCTGCCGAGAACCTTCTCAAGCAAATCGAGGCGAGCAAGTCGCGCGGATTGGCGCGGCTCCTGAACGCGCTCTCGATCCGGCACGTCGGCAATCGCGTGGCCGCCGTGCTTGCGGAGCACTTCGGCTCGATCGAGGAGCTGCAAGCTGCGTCGGTCGACGAATTGAGCGAAGTCATGGAAATTGGCCCCGTCATCGCCAAGAGCGTGCATGAGTTCGTGCACGGCGATTTCGGCAAGGAGACGATCCGCGATCTCAAGCAATCGGGAATGGACATGACGGCGCCGAAGAAGGCCGCGGCGGCCACCGCGCAAGAAGGCCCGCTCGCAGGCAAGAATCTCGTCGTCACGGGCACGCTGGAGAAATACAAGCGCGACGAAATCGAGGAACTGATCGCCACGCACGGCGGCCGGGCCACGTCGAGCGTTTCCAAGAACACGGATTACGTCGTGGCGGGCGAAAACGCCGGCAGCAAGCTCGACAAGGCCCAGAAGCTCGGCATCAAGGTGCTGAACGAAGCGGAGTTCGACCAGCTGATCAGTACGGGCAAAGCCGATTGACCAAAGCAACGTAGGGTGTGTCGAGCGAAGCGAAGACGCACCGGCGGCCCTCGGTGCGTCTGCGCGGACTTGACGCACGTACCGCTTTCTTACTTCTCTACGACGCCCAGTTCTTTCAGCTTGGTCGCCACGTCGCGGGCGTGCGAATCGACCATTACCTTTTTGTCGATCGCCATGATCCGGCCATCCTTGCTGATGTAAAACGTCCATCGATTCGCGACGCCGTTCTCGCTCTTCAACACGCCGTAAGCCTTGGCCACCTCGCGGGTCGGGTCGGCCAGGATCGCATAGTCCTTCACGCTGAGCGACTCCGCGAACTTTGCGTCTTGCTCGGGCGAATCGACGCTGACCGTGAAGTAGGCCACATCGTATTTCTTGATCAGGTTGCTGTCGGCTTGAAGATTCTTGCACTCCTTCGTGCAGCCGCCGGTGAAGGCCTTCGGGAACCAGGCCAGCACGACTGCCTGCTTGCCGGCGAAATCCTTGAGCGAATACGTCTTGCCGTCTGAACCCTTCAGCGAAAACGGGGGAGCTTCGTCGCCGACCTTCAATTCCGCGGCCTGGATCGCCGCTCCCGAAGCAAATAGCACCGTCCAAACCACCGCAACCGTGTTCGTCACCGAGCGAAAGAAGAAAAGCAAGCGTTTCATCGATGGGCCTCGTGTCTGTGCGGGTTGACTGAGTTCTCGCGAATCCAGCCTCGGATCGCGATTACCAAGCTAACGCGCGTCGGTGCGGTCGTCCAGCACGGGCGCTTCCGGAAGCCGACGAACTTCCACGGCGGCGACGCTCCCTCAACACCGTGCGTCAACCTTCCCGGCTTACCAGCGAGCTTCCAGGCCGGCGTTGAAGCCGTGGATCAGCATGCCGCGGCGGGCGTTGATGCCCGTGCCGCTCGTGGCCGTGTCGGTGAAATCGAGCTGATCCGGGGCGAGCGCGAGTTCGTCGATCCAGACCGCGGTGTACCCGAGCCGGCCGGTGAAGTGGGAGCCCATCGGAATGAAGAGATAGCTGCTCAACTCGCCGACGAAGGACGGAACGCGCTCGTCTCCGCTGGCGGTGCGTAGCGGGAAGCCGGTGGCATCGACGACGTTCTGGTCTTGGTGGGCCGCGTTGGCGAAGACGCCCGCCTTGGCCTCAACGTCCAAGACGAAGCGCTCGATCTGCCATTGCCCGCGGGCGCCAAGTTGTCCGCCGTACATGCGATTGCGAGTGATGATCTGGTAATCGCCCGAGCCGGTCGTGTTGCTGAAGGTGCTGATGTCGAAGCGTTCATCGACCGTCAGGTAGCGGAAGCCGGCCAGATACTGGATGCTGGCGTAGGGAAACACGAAGTTGATTTCATAGTTGTTGATGTGGCTGCTGTACGTTTCGGTGATCTGATCGACGTCGAAGAGATTGGCCGACGAGAGCCCCAGATCGCCCGGAAGCGAAAGGTTGTCGGCGCCGTTGATTGTCTTTCGACTGGCGAAGCCCCATTGGCCCCAAAAGTCGGTTTCCACGCCGATGCCACTCTTGAACATATAGCCGGCGGCGGCTTTGATCCCCGGCAGATATCGAAATTCCGTGTCGGCCGTGCCGGCGGCGGGCAAGCCCGTGTTGGTGTCGATGATGGTGGGTTGCTTGATGACGCTGTTGTTGCGGCGGGCGTAGAATACCTCCGCCGAGCCGTAAGCGTAATGCGTGGTCTCGTCGTCGTAGCACTGGGCCTGATTCGGACCGCAGCCGCAGCCGCAACCTGGTCCATATCCGGCTGCGCCGTCGCCGCCGTTCATAGGAAGCGGATCGCCGTTCATTGGCGTCGCCGGGCCGTAAAGCGCCTGTTGGGCATCGCCGGGCGGCATCATGTTATAGCCGGCCGGCATCGCTTGCGGATAACCCGCTGCCTGCATGTAGGCCATCTGCTGCGCGCTGGCCGGCATGCCGCCCATTTGAGAGGGCATGGGCTGGCCATAGTAGCCCGATTGCGACGGCATGGCCTGCGGGTAACCCATCGAGGGTCCGCCGGCGTAGGC
This sequence comes from Pirellulales bacterium, assembly GCA_035939775.1. Classification (NCBI taxonomy): domain Bacteria; kingdom Pseudomonadati; phylum Planctomycetota; class Planctomycetia; order Pirellulales; species Pirellulales bacterium. Next base: position 4,362 of record DASZFO010000330.1, read on the forward strand.
GCCGGGCATCCCCGCGGCATTGCCATACATTCCCTCTTGGGCAAGCGCGTTACAGGATAAGGCTGCCAACAGGGCGCCGGCAAAGGCCAACTGCAAAACCTTCATGGCGGATCTCCGTGTGCGGGGCGAATGCCGCGACAGACGTGCTGCAAACTCGTGCGAAATCTGGGTCGCGATAAACACGGTCGGACGACCGCGAGCGGAGCCAATCGCTCTGCCGGGGCCGCCGAGAGGGCTTACCACCGCTTTCATCGGAATAAACGGCGAATTAACTCAATCGGAAAAGTCCGGAAAACCGGAACGCGCGGCACGATTGATACCACCGCGCGCGGTGATGGAGAAATTGCGCAGAATGCGCCGCCTTGGATTCCTTAGATTCCGGTTCGCAAGCGAACCGGCTAACGATCGATTTCCGGCTGGCGAGCGACTGTTGGGGTTCGGGCTTCAACGGCCTGTGGCAGCCTGAAGGCTGAACTCCAACAATCCGACTTCTGATCTCCAACGTCCGACCCCCGCCCCTTAGCCCAAGAACATCTTCTTGAACTCCGGATCGAATTCAAGGATGAAGTCGATGATCGAGGCGGCGTTTGGATCGATTTGCTTGATCGACGACGGGGGCGCATTGGTGCCCGGAGCGGCGTAGACATACAACCGGCCGCCGACCACTTTGGCCGCCGTGCGCACGCCCAGATTGCCTCCGAAGGTCGCGTGATATTGCACCGCGCCGGTGATCCCGTTGAGCACCGATACCTGATTCGTGCCCATCGGCCCTTGACTGGCCACGATCGTAGGAACCGTCACATTGCTGTTGAGCTGTGGATCGATCGCCGAGACGTTGACGCCGCCGCGGAATGCCGTTCCGAATGGCACGAAGCTCTCGAAGGGGACGTAGGTCTTCTTGTTGATCGTCACGTCATATGCATTGATGGTTCCGGCCATGCCCGAACCGGAGCCGACGATGATGTCGGCCCAGCTTCCGGGGACGCTCGGTTTCAAATGGGCCACGGCGACTGTCGAGCCGCCGATGAATGTCGGGCTCCAAGCGGTGAACTCCCGCAGCAGGATCATTGGCGTCGCGGGGACGGTCGTGAACTGATTGTGAAAAACGCGGATGTCGGAGACGCCGCGGGTCGGGGCGGTGACGATGTCGTCGATTTCGTGGCTGCCGTTAAAAAGGTTTTCAACGTTACCAGTCGCGATGGAAATGCCGTTGACGAAGTTCGCGGCGTAGGCCTGGAACTGGAACAGGAGGTTGCCGAACGGATCGAACACCTCGACCGTGGGTGAATGGTTCTTTCCCGGAGCGACAGCGATCTCCGGTTGTCCCGTGCCGTCGAAAAATCCGACGGCGACGCTAACCCCGCCCGTGTAGCTCGGCGCAAACGCCAGGAACGAAGAGATCAGTTGGCCGGTTCGCGCATCGACGACCTTGACCAGCGGCTGGCTGTTCGGGCCGGCATCCGGTGCATAGGCCAAAATCGGGATATTCAGGACCGGCGTGGGGAATGATTCGATATCGGTGTAATTCACCTGCATGTGCCCATCGGCAAACGTGAAGTTTCCGTCAAACGAGGCAGGAAAGCCGGCTTCCGGCGTGGCATTGTTCGTAACCGGTCCCGACACATTGAGCGTGGAAATTGCCAGCGCGTCGCCGACGGGGCCGGGAACGGTCAATTCGGGTCCGTAGCCGTTGATCGTATACACGGTCGTGAAGCTGGGGGCCACCGTAAACGTGTTCGGCTGCTCGGTGGCGTCGAGTTGCAGGGAAGCGATGCCGGAATAGGTGACGCCGCCAAACGTCGCCGGCGGAGGCGAGTTGGCGCGATCGTACGAAACGGTCGTATCGGTGACGTTGTAGCTATAGGAGCCGGTCGAACCGTGGTCGTTGATCTCGAGCAGATTGCCGGCGCCGCCTCCCCCGACGACCGTGATGGCGGAGGGCAGGCTACTCAATGTCCCGCTATTGAACCCGGAACTAGAGTCAAGGTTGAATATGTTGCCGTCGACGTCGCCGCCGTTCAAGGTGACGCTGTTCAAGGCCGGCAAAGTGCTGACGACGTCAAACGTCGTCGCCAATCCGATGGAGCCGTCCAAGACGACGTTCAACGTGCCGGCGCCCTGCGAATAACCGATCGGAGTCGGCATGTCGTTGGCAGCGATTTGGGTGCTCGTGAGCGTCATGGTCAGGCCCGCGGTGAACGACCCGGCGTCGCAGGCCACAAGCGTGTTATTCCCCGCGCCGGGGGCCACGATCAGCGGCGCCACGATGCTTGCCAGGACGCCAAACTGATTCGCGGGCGCATCGGAACCGACGTTGATCGTGTCGCCGCCGGCGCCGCTGGTGCTGCCGACGGTGGTAACAATCGAGGTGGCGATCACGTTGATCGTGTCGTTGCCGAACTTTGCGTTGTCTTCAACGTGCAAAGTTTGGGTATTGGCGAACGTGAAGGGCGTGCCGCCGTTGTAGTCCACCGTCGAGTTGCTAACGTCCATCGAGGCGCTGCCGAGCGTGTCGAGCACGGCCGCGGCGTTCGTGCCGCCGGCGCCGTCGAACGAGAACTGCTGAATGTTCGTGAAGGAATAGGGCGCCGAGCCGTTGTCCGTGATGCTGGCGGTGGTGGCGCTCGTGGGCGTGATGACGAGATTGTCGTTGCCGGGGCCGCCGGTCACGAAGAACTGATCGCCGGGAGGGATCGTGGCCGCCCCGCCGCCGTCAAACGTGATCGGCACATTGACGATCCCGTTGGTCTCGTCGATGGTCAACGTGTTGTCGTTGGCGTCACCGACGATATTGATCGCGCCGGAATTCGGATTGTTGGGATGGGTCGCAATGAGCGTAGCGCCATTGAGAATGTCCACCAAGGCGGCGTTCGCCGGATCGACGATGATGGTGACGCTCTCGGCCGGTGTGCTGACGCCAAGCGTGATGATCTGGCTGGTTGGCAGGCTGGCGATGCCATTGGCGATAACCTTCAGCGACACAAAGTCGTCGATAGTCATTCCGCCGGGTAGTGTGAAATCGACGGTTTCCGGAGTCGCTCCCGTGGCCACCCAGGCGCTGCTCCAATTGGACGTCTGCGCATAGACGATATTGCCGTTCATGGCGGTCAATTGAACAAGGGGATAGTTCGTCGCCTGCTGGTGGTCGTCGCCGTAATAGGCGCCTTCGTTGAGGCCGTTGATTTGCGTGCCGGTCAGCGTATAGACGTTGTTGTTGTTTGCGTCAGTGCCCGTGAGTTCAATGTCGGAAATCGTCGGCCGCCACGAATCTTGCGGCGTGCCGGATGGCGTGTAAAGAAAAATACCCGGTTGGATCGATGATGAAATCGGAACTCGGAGTTGCCCACGATCCAAGTCGGTCATCATGATTTGACCGCTGGGAAGTGTCATCATGACGTTGAACTGGCCCGGATTCGTCACCTCGAAGTTAGCCGGAGTCGTCGGAGGGTTAATGACGGGATTGATCGTATTGGTGACCGGATCGTACTCGAAGAACTTTGTCCCGCCGGCGAACAGAGGCGTATCGCCGGCCGCAAATAAAACGCGGCCGTTTGTCAGGACCGCCGCGGCGCCATCGTTCACGCCCAGACCGCCGGGAATGACGGGCCCTGCGGCCCAACTGCCGGTAGGATTGCCGGGCGTCGGCGGAGTATAAATCGCCGTGTTGCTGGTGGCGCCGATATAAAAAACGCGCCCATCCGGCAAAAGCGTTCCCGGCCCAAGTTCCGCAAATCCAAAGTTTGGGACAAAGGGGATCGTGAGGTTGGTGCTGGTGAACAGGTCCACGGGCACGTGCCCGGCGGGCACCCATCGATCGGCTGCGGGAGTATCGCCGAAAACCAGTCGCTCCGCATCGCCGGGATGTGTCCCAAAGATTTCGACGGCCAAGATGCTCCCATCGGGGAGCTTTGTCCAACCTTCTTCGTTCGCACTGTCGCTGTTGAGAGGAGTGGCGTCCTGTGTCCAAAGGTTGGCGACCGGGTCGTAGCGGAAAGACGGGCTGTGGGTCGTTCCAAACAGAGAGCCAGGGAGGACTAACGGAACGGTGGTGGATGCGGCCAGAACCGTGCCGTCGCTCATCAGTTCCAGTGTTGAATCGCCAAACCTTTGTGCTACCGGTGGATTCTGCGACTGGATGCTGGGATCAAAGAGAGGCACCGGGAACGGCGCCGTCGGAGTCCAGGTGTTTGTCGCCGGATCGTAAATCTCGCCGGTCGGATCCTCTGATTGATTGAACGAAAACTCGCCACCGAGAACCATCACTCGTCCGTCCTGCATAACGACGGATCCATAAAACAGGCGACCGGTGTTCATCGACGCCAATTGCGTCCAAGTCCCGTTGGCATAGTTGCCGGTCGCATCCGGAGTGAGTTTGAACCAATCGGGTGTCGGAAAGTCGGAGCCGCCTTGGGCCATCACGGAGCCATCAGGCAACAGTAGCATGTGACCGATGCCTTCGTTGATGATGGCCGTGGCGACGGCAGGGGCAGTGTTTGGATTCGTGACCTGAATTTGCGTCCAAGTTCCCATTGTCGGCGGAGTCGGCAAGACAGTGAGCGTGCCGTCCACGC
>DASZFO010000331.1 GCA_035939775.1 Pirellulales bacterium
CCACGAGTCAAGACAATCACCTCGCGGATCGCCTCGTTGATGTCCAAGCAATCATCCCGTGGTGCTGGCGCTTTCTTGATAAGATTACGGATCCCGCCGATGACATCGCCAGCTCGATCGACGTCGTTTACAATACAGCCGAGCGCTTCGCGCACCTCCTCCAAATCTGGCGGATCTCTGGATAAGAACCGCAGGGCGGAAGCCGCGTTGTTGCGCGCCGTGGCGATCGGCTGGTTCACTTCATGAGCGATCGAGGCCGTCAGCTGTCCCATGGTCGTGATGCGATTGGCGTGCGCCAGCGCTTGCCGTTCTTCCTCCGCACGCCTGCGTTCGGTTACATCCATCATGGTCCCTACGAATTCGACCACATCGCCGGATGGGCTGAGAACAGGGTGGCCAATGACGTGGATGTCTCTGATTTCGCCGCCCAAATGCACTATTCGATAGCCATGGTCGAAATCTGCCTTTTCGCGGATTGCTATCCTGAAGTGTTCTTTCGTTCTGGCCCGGTCGTCGGCATGGATGCGCTGCTCGAATTCTTCAAATCGCGGCGGCTCCCCCGCGGGATCGAATCCCGTTAGGCGGAAGATTTCCTCGGACCAGTAGCCATGTTTGCCGGTCGCCGGGATGAATGCCCAACTCCCCGTGTGACTCAGCCTCTGCGCTTCGGCCAAATAGGCCTCGCTGCGTCGCAATTCGGCGGTCCGATCCGCCACCTTCATCTCGAGTTCGTCGCGGGCTCTTCGAAGCTGCTGTTCGCTCGCGCGCAGCGCGTCTTCGGCGCGGCGGTGATCGTCGACGAGGCGTGCCATCCGAAACGCCGTTGCGGCATGATTGGCGGCCACGGAGAGCAGCAACTGGTCGATTTCGGTCGGAAAGTCGGCGCGATCACAGGCCGCGGCAACCACACCGCCCTCGGCATCGACGCCGATGGGAATGACGATGCCGCAGCCGCGCCGCGCGCCGCCAATCTCGCGGACGATTTCCCTACGCGACAGCCGGCCGTTGACGGAGAGATATTGCTGCAGCCATTCCGAAAATGCCTGCCATGCGCATCCCCGTGCGATTTCGACGGCGGCACCCCCCGTCGGATCGCACAAACGCACAAAAGCGACGTCGAGGTACAATGCGTTGACCAGCACGTCGACGAGCCCGGCGGCGATGGCGCGCGGTTCTCTGCCGGCCCACCACACAGCCGGGACGGTAGAGGGCATCGTCAAGTTGGCCGAGAGCGGGCTTGGTAGGAGCCGGGTTGGTCGAGTAAACGGGCGGGATGAGGACGCCTCGAGACTCGATTTACGCCGGCCATCGCTACCCCGCTGAGATCATCAGCTACGCGGTCTGGCTGTATTTTCGGTTCCCGTTGAGCCTGCGCATGGTCGAGGAGATGCTGGCCGCCCGCGGCATCTCAGTGACGCACGAGACGATCCGGCAATGGGGCCTGAAATTCGGCCGGGAATTCGCCGGCCGCATCCGTCGGCGAGCGCCTCTCCGTGGCGACAAGTGGCACCTGGATGAGGTCGTCATCGGCATCGCCGGGAAGAAGCATTGGCTTTGGCGTGCCGTCGACCAGGACGGCTTCATTCTCGATATTCTTGTCCAGAGCCGGCGCGACAAGAAGGCCGCCAAACGCCTGTTCCGCAAGCTCCTCAAGAAGCAGGGTCGAGGCCCTTGTGTGCTCATCACCGACAAGCTGAAGAGCTACGCCGCGGCCAAGCGGGAGATCATGCCCGGGGTCGAGCATCGGCAGCATAAGGGCCTCAATAACCGGGCCGAAAACTCCCATCAACCGACCCGACGACGAGAGCGGATCATGAAACGGTTCAAGTCGCCGCGGCAGGTTCAACGCTTCCTTTCCACTCATGACCAGGTCGCGAACATTTTCCCCCGCCGCCGAGACCACGACACCGCCGCGAACCTTCGGTCCGGCCGCACCCAGGCGTTCGCCACCTGGGCCGACGTCACCGGCGTCGCCATGGCTGCATAATCGCGCATATCGCCGAGCATCGCTCAGCCCATCGCGCTTTCCGTCAATCTGCACATGCCAAGTTGACGGTGCCCTCTATAGAGCTACTTCCGAAAGGCTGGACGAATGGCGACTTTCCACCCAGCTGAGCCGGTCGCGACGGGTATTGCGAGCGGCACGTATGGGGCATGAAGCCCAGTTCCCGCTTCCCGAGCCGAGTGCCCGCTATCGGTTCGGTCGAGGGACCTTCGCCGGGACGCGGGCAACGAGAAAGATGCGCCGATTCCGGCCATTCGTGGGACCGCGATGGAACCGCGAAAGTCGCACCAAAGCTGCCATTGAACCTTTCTGATCCGCGAACCTTATTGTGCCACTTTAGTAACCGCGTGCTTCTTCTTCGATTTTCGCCCGATCGATATTGGCGTTGGTTGCCTTGATGGCCTCGTTGAGGCACCCCAGTGCGATAGGATTGGTTTCCGATGCGCGCATTTGCACGAGCGCGTCCTTCTCGGTTGTGTAGTACAAGCTGGCGGAACCGATCCAGCGGCCGGTGAAGAAGTTGGCGTGAACCGCGCTCCGCACGGCACCGCTGTCACGAAACCCGCACAAGAGTTCTCGGATAAGGCTACGCGGCCAGGCGTCAG
>DASZFO010000332.1 GCA_035939775.1 Pirellulales bacterium
CACCGACGTCAGCCCCTTCGGAATCTACGACCTGGCGGGCAACGCCCGCGAATGGTGCATCGACCGCTGGTCCCTCACGGCATTTGCGGACGCTCAAAAATCCTCGTCCACGCCGTTGCGAAACTGGAAAGGCCCGCGAAACGCCCCCGTCGACATTCACGTCGTCAAGGGAAACGGCCCCGGCTGGGACGCCTGGTATCGCGCCGGCATCAACGGCACGCAACATCACGCCGACGTCGGCTTTCGCTGCGTGCTGCGGCTGAACGAGAAGAACTAGCGTTCCTCAATAATCTGGACAAACGCCATTCCCCAGCGAAGGGTGTTGCGAATGTCGCCGTGTTGGCGCTCAATACCACTTCTCGCGGCAATCTTGCTAGTGCCGGGCGCGAGTTTAGCGCTCCAAGCTGCTCAACAGGCCGACCCATGGGCCGAATTGCCGCTCGAGCCAGAACGCTCGAGAACAGCTCAGAAGGAGACGGGCGAGCCCAGCTTTTTTGCAGTTCCCATCCGCACGGAGCTTCAGCGCCAGCTCATCGCCCACGGTAAGCAAGTGCAAGCGCTGGTTGTCCTGAATGGCTTCGGGACCATCGGCAAGCGCGGCGTCGATCGCATGCGGGCGCTCGACATTCTGGCGTTGCGGCGCGCACTCGCCGCGATAAAGACCGGTGATCCCAATGCGTCGGTGGTGTTTGTCATTGGATTCTTGGGCGCGAGCCCGCCCGACATGCAGCAAACATTGTCTGACGAGCAGAAACGGCTTACCCAGGAATGCGGGGACTTGGCGAAAGAGGCCAAGCTGCGAGTGGTTCAGATCAGCGGAGCCTTTATTGGCACGCCCGGCGCGTGGCCAAAAGCGGCTGACGCAGCCAAGGCCATCGACCCAACCAAGGAAACAGCCGCCGAGGCGGCCGTCGGAGACGCCGACGTCAGGGTATTTCCGGTTCGCACGAAAGTTACCGAGCTGTTGACGGACTGGTCCCAAGGCGGCAATCCGACAGGAGCCGATTGCGTGGTCTATCTCAAAAAGCCCATCGATCCGAGCAACAACCCGTTGATTGGCGCCGAACTCGAAGCGCACATCTCCGACGCGATCAAAAAACTCAATCTGCCGCGGAAGAATCGCATCGACTATCACCTCGTTGTGGTCACTCCGAATCACGCAGCCTGGCAACGGGCTCACGACGCGATTATGAACCGCTTCGTTGGCAAAGAGGCCGATCAGCTCACCGCGCGGCTCGGATTCAAGAGCAATTCCGTAACGTGGTGACCGGGTGAGGTGCTCCAAGGGGCGCGCAGCAGTGAGCCGATTGGCCGACCCCACGCAATTATTTGTGTTGCGCGAACGCTTCCTTCATCCCGGCCTGCATTTCGGCGTGCGTGAGGTCTTTGACGTGCGTGCCGAAGGACCATTTGTGGCCATAGGGATCCTTCACGACGCCGTAGCGGTCGCCCCAGAACATGTCGGCGGCCGGCATCAGAACCGTGGCGCCGGCGTCTTGGGCACGCTTGATGGCGGCGTCGCAGTCCGTCACGTAGTGATGAATCGTCACCGGCGTGCCTTTGAGTGCCGTCGCCGTTTCCGACTTGCCTTCGCAATACTCGGGGAAATCATCGACAAGAAAGACAAAGCTCTTGCCGATGCGAATGGCCGCATGCATGATCCTGCGGCCGTCCGGGGCCGGCATCCGATGAATCTCCTCGGCGCCGAAAGCCTTCTTGTAAAACTCGATCGCCTCGGAGCACCGCTCGCACACGAGGTGTGGGATCAGGTTTTCGTGTCCGGCGGGAATCGGCTGGATCGACTTGCTCATCGCTGGCTCCTCGATGATTAGATGTGAGTTGGTTGATTACGAATGGCTTCTGCGCGGCATCACAGTACGCAACACTCGACGACGAACTCGAAACTTTTGCCGAAGCGAATCGCCGCATGGATGATCCGGCGAGGGGTCGGCAGGAACAATCCGTCGCCTTCCTCGGTGACGGGTTGTTCGGGGCACTCGATCGCCTGAGAAGACCGCTCGCACGCCAAGGGCGGAATCACGGTTTCAGCAAGTGCTTGAGTTGAGTTGAACATGGCTGGCTCCTTCGTGATTTTGGCTTGCGGTCTCGAGCGGCGTCTTTCCCCCTCTCCCATTCCGATGGGAGAGGGCCGGGATGAGGGCGCCTTTCCTCAGGCTTCGGCCGCCTTTTGCAGGCCGCGGATATCGATCTTCTTCATCTGAAACATCGCTTTGGCAACGCGGGCCGCTTTTTTTGGGTCAGGATTTCCCAGCAGCTCGATCAGCGCGTTCGGGACGATCTGCCATGACAGCCCGAACTTGTCCTTGAGCCAGCCGCACTGCACCTCGCCGCCTCCCGCAGACAGTTTTTCCCAATAAGTGTCGACTTCCTCCTG
>DASZFO010000333.1 GCA_035939775.1 Pirellulales bacterium
TTCTCGCACTATCGGTGGCAATTTGTCTCTGGTCCGCCGTCGCATCGGCCGAGGTTAGACTGCCGTCAGTGATCGGGAGCAACATGGTTTTGCAGGAAGGGGCGAATTTGCCGATCTGGGGCTGGGCCGAAACAGGCGAGACGGTGACCGTCAGCATTGCGGGACAGATTGTCTCTGCCCAGGCGGGCGACGATGGCCGCTGGCAAGTTACCCTCGGCAAGCTCGCCGCCACCCCTGAAAGCACGCCTCTGGTGATGACCATCAAGGGCAGCCTCGGCGATTCGATCACACTCGAAAATGTTCTGGTCGGCGAGGTTTGGCTTTGCTCGGGCCAGTCAAACATGGAGATGGGCGTCGGCGCGGCCAAGAACGGTCAGGCGGAAGTCGCCGCCGCTAATCATCCGGGCATCCGACTCTTCTGGGTTTCCAAAGAGCGTGCCCGCCAGCCGGCCAACGACGTCGCCGCGGCGTGGGCGGTGTGCCGTCCGACAATCGTGGGCTCCGGCGGCTTCGACGGATTCTCCGCCGCCGGCTACTTCTTCGGACGCGATTTGCACAAGGAATTGAAAGTGCCCGTGGGCTTGATCTTCGCCGCGTGGAGCGGCACACCGGCCGAGGAATGGACCAGCAAGAAGGCGCTGAAGGCCGAGCCATCGCTCAAGAGCTTGGTCGGCCAGTATGAAGTCTCCACTCTCTACAACGGCATGATCGCGCCGCTGATCCCGTTCGCGATCCGCGGCGCCATTTGGTATCAGGGCGAGGCCAATGTAGGCCGCGGCGCCCAATACCAGGTGTTGCTCCCCACGCTGATTCGCAACTGGCGCAGCGATTGGGCACAGGGAGATTTCCCCTTCGGCGTCGTGCAGATCGCGCCGTTCTTCTACGGCGGCGACGGAACCGCCGAAGCCGAGATCTGGGAAGCCCAATTGAAAACGACCCAAACCGTTCCCAACACCGGCATCGCCCTGACGATGGACATCGGCGACTTGAACGAAATCCATCCCAAGAACAAGCAAGACGTCGGCCATCGGCTGGCTCTCTGGGCGCTGGCAAAGACCTACAATCGGCCGATCGTCTATTCCGGGCCGATCTATAAATCGATGACGATCGAGGGAGAGAAGATTCGCATCGCATTCGACCACGTTGGGAGCGGCCTTGTCTCGCGCGACGGCAAACCGCTCACGGAATTCATGGTCGCCGGCACCGACAAGAACTTCCTGCCGGCAGTTGCCGAGATCGATGGCCCGACCGTGGTCGTCGTTAACGACGCTGTGACCGACCCGGTCGCCGTCCGGTTTGCCTTCAGCGGGGTCGCGCAGCCGAACCTCGCCAATAAAAACGGCCTCCCCGCCGCGCCATTCCGCGCGGACAAATAGACAGCGGTCATTGCCAGATTTGTTGGGGACCGAGCGGAGGGAGCACCCATGTCGCGGCGGTGCGGACTCGCTCCGCTCTACGACGTGGCGAGCCAAGTCATCGGCACGGTCACGCCGCTGCAGTTCGCTATGAACAGCTTCTACGACCCGGCGGGGCAACAGTACCCGATGCAGATTCCGCTCGGCTTCATCTATAGCATGTATGCCCTTTCGCGAAATCTTGGCCGCTAGCAGCGGTTAAGTCGCTGGAGCAAATGGATTCTCGCAACCGGCGGCGACGAAGCCGTCGCTGTCCGCCCGATTCGCCCAGAATCCAGCCGCCCGCCTCCGGCGGCGTCAACCGTGGGACTTGAGAATCCCGCCCGGCGATGCGTCGGCCAAAGGGTGGCGGGGATTGTGGCCCGCGTATCCCTTGCTCCGGCTGCCGGCCGTTGGGGATAATGCGGGCATGCAAACCGAGCCGACCAAGGCCGAGCCGCCACAACACAAACTCCGCTGGTTCCAGTTCAGCCTGCGCTCGCTGGAAATCGGCGTCCTTGGGCGTCGTCACGCCAATGGCGATCTTGTGCGGCTCTGTCAAATTGCCGGAGCATATCGAGGTTGAGCAGTTGGCTGTTGCCGGATGAAGGAGACGGCAATGCCATCCGCGAATTTGGCCGTGACCGGCAATGCCGGCGGCAGGAACTATCGCCAATCACCGCTGAGTACGAACGCGGCCCAATAATATGGCGGCAGCGGGTCAGATTCCGGTAGCGGTTGCTGTTGTCCAGGCGCAAAGTTCAGCCCGCGCACGAGTTCCCGCTCTTTCGGCGCTTCATGGATCATCCAGCGCTGGGCCTCGCGGAGCGCCTCCAATTTCGACAACTTCTTCCGCCACAGGTTGTCGTAGAATCGGGTCATCAACATCTGAGTCGCCTTGTCGGGCACTTTCCAAAGCCCAGCCACCACCGATTTCGCCCCGGCCGTTTGAAAGGCCCGCTGAAGTCCCAACAGGCCTTCACCGCCGGCCGTTTCGCCCAGGCCTGTCTCGCACGCGGAGAGCGTGGCCAACTGCACGCCACGTAAGTCCATTTCTGCCACCTCAAGCGCCGTGAGGATCCCGTCCTCCTTGTTGTCCTCGAAGGGCCGATTGGCCCCAGCCAACACCAACCCAGAGAGCAATCCCGGATGGAAACCCACCAAGTCAATTACGTCGAACGGATCGCTGCCGGAGGGAAGATTGTGTTCAGTGGCGGCCGCCAATGCGGAGCGAAGTTCCGGTGGGGCGAAGAAGCCGTGCGTTGAAAAATGCAGAAACTCGCAATTGCGGGCGTTACGGCACACCGCGTCCTTGGTCGCCCCACCTTTCGTGAGTTCGATCGCGCCCAATCGGCCGAAGCATTTCACGAAAGTAGCTTTAATCGCGGCTGCTTCATCGCGCGTGCCCGGCAACGGCGACCAATGGAACGCTTGGCCGCCGCGCGGCGCCGTGCGATCAGCAGCGAGCAACTCGATCGCGCCGGGGTCAGCGCCAAAATCCACATCGCCGACCAACAACAGCGAGGGATGGTTGATCGGCTGATCGTTGTTCTTGTGCGGATCAGTTTTCAGGAGTTCAGGCAAGAGCCGCGGGACTGGGACAATGGCGATGGAAACGTCGTCGATCAAATAGGTCCCTGGCTGTTCTCCAGGCAGAGCGGACCATGGAAAACGGGCGGTGACCCCGTCGGGCGAAATCAACACCGTCGTGGCGGCGTTCAAATGCGGCTGTAGCTTGTTCCAGACGAGTCCCCGCAATTGCCCGCCCGGGTTCGGATCGTGGCCGCCGCGGTAATCGCCATAACTCTTCCTCCACAATTCAACCCCCGACTCGATCGGCGCAACTGGCCCCAATTCGACCCGCGCGACCGGTCCATCGGGCCGAACCACGAACGCAGCCAGCCGTTGTTCCCACGTCACGTCCGCGCCCTTTTCCTTGGCTGGGAGGCATCGAGAATATTCCAACAGATCGACAAGGATTGCGTCGGCGGGCAGGGCGCGGCGCAGGTCTTCCGGCGTTCGGCGCTGCTGGTCCAAGTGCTCGCGGAAATCACGGCTAACGCCGGCCAAGTTTTGTTCCAGCCGTTCTATTTGATCGCTCAGTTTGGCCAATCGGCGGCGATGCGCCTCTTCTTGGCCCGGTCTCGGGACACTCAACGACAAATTGGCCAGGTCACGGCTGGTCTGTTCCAATTCATCGAGATACCGCGCCGCTGGCTGCGAGTCGCCCTTGCCGACGGATTGACGTAGGCAATGGATCGCCTGCTGACGGGCCGATACGGCGCCCTTCCAGGCCAGCACTTCCGAGTACACCGAATCGGCTGATAGTTGGGCGTCGGCGGCGAGCGAGAGAAAGTTTCCCAAATTGCACCGCATCATCTCGGCCATTCGCAGTTGTTCTCGTTCGGATTGGATTCCGGCCGTAACGTCTAACTGCTTTCGGGCAATTTGGAGCGCCTTCAGCATCAGCGGCGCGGCACCGGTGGAATCGCCCATCGACCTGCGGAGCACGGCCAGATTATTAAGGAATAGGGCGTAATCCGGATCATCTTCTCCGACCGCTCTCTTGCGGATGTCCAGCGCCTGTCGATAGAGTGGCTCTGCCTTGCCGTACTCCCCGATCGAATTGTAAAACGTCGCCAGGTTATTCAGCCCCAGGGCATAATCAGGGTGGCCTTCTCCCAGCGCTGCCTTTTTGACGTCAAGCGCTTGGCGATATGCTGACTCGGCCTGGTCGCGGTCCTTCATCGACTCGTAGAGCCGCGCCATATTGTTCAGGCATTTGGCATAGAGGGGATGCTTCTCGCCCAGCGTAGCCTTGATGATCTTGAGCGCCTGCCGATATAGCGGCTCCGCCCTCGTCAAATCGTGCATCGAGTAATAGACGAAGGCCAGTTTGAACAGGCACCTGCCATAGTCGGGATGATTTTCTCCCAACACGGCCTTCGTGACCTCCGCTGCCTGCCGACAAAGCGGCTCCGCCCTCGCATAGTCCCCCGTCAAGGCGTACAGCATTGCCAGGTTATTGAGAACCGTCGCGAATTCGGGGCTCCGGTCCCCAAGCGCCTGCCTATGAATCTCAAGTGACTGCCGAAGAAGTGGCTCCGCTTTCGCATAGTCGCCTTTCTCAATGCTGAGCCCGGCCAGGTTGTTCAAGCTCCTAGCGAACTCGACGTCGTGTTCTCCGTTCACGGTTTTACGAATTGCGAGCGCTCGGCGGTACATGGGCTCCGCTTTCGCGTAATCGCCGGCCGACGCGTACTCCAAGCCCAGGCTGTCCATGATTTGGGCACCGCCGGGATCCGTATCACCGAGAATCCGTTCGTGGATTTCGAGTGATTGTCGAGTGGGTTCAATCGCATCGCCAAATCTCCCCTCGTCATAGAGTTTGAGACCGCCATCGTACAACGCTTTGGCTTCGTAGAGCTGCCGCAGCTCGTCAGCGGTGAACTTCCTCTGTGCCGCTGGCTCGTCCGCACGGGACGATGGGGCACTTGCCGTTATGGCGAGCAGGACGAACGTGCTCCGCACAACGGCGCGGCGGAAACTGCGGCATGCGTTAGACCGATCGTCGACCCACATTCCCGACTCCACAGGCAATGATTCCTCAATGACCGTAATCGACTTTCCGCCATGCGTCCGAGTATACTGCTGAACGGGTGCATCGCAAGTTTTTACGACGAGTCGGCTCGTGTTTTCGCACGCACGTCCAAATGAGGCGATGGATCTGACCGCGGCGGCAAAAGGTGGAACTCTGCCGAGTCCAGCCTGTCGACGTTGAGCAGCCGGAGTCCGAAGCCGGCACCGGCAAACGATGATGGTCAGCGTGTCGGCTTGGCATTGCTTGAGGCAGACGGTCGGGTAATCTCCGATCCCAAGACCGACCGCCGATGCGCTTTTCGGACGCGCCGGACGAATCGGACGCAGTTTTGCGGACCAGCCATCATGGCTGAGGGGTTTTCCGGCGGTTTAGGACCGCTTGCTCCGGCTACCCGCGGTCGGGGATTACGCGGCTATGCAAACCGATCCGCCAAAGCTGATTCGCCGAAGCGCCAACGCCGCTGATTTCGATTCAGCAGACGCTCGCTGATGATCGTCGTCACGCTGATGGCGATCCCGCTCGGCTAGCCGACCTTGGTGACGGCCCAGAGTGCGTCGAAGAGCGTTCGCCCGATTCAGAACGGAAGACGTTCTCCTGCCGCAATCGGGCCTGGCCGAGACCCCGTTATATTTGTCGGCAACTGTAGTAGAATGGCGATCTCTATGATCCTTTTTGAGACTTACCCGATGCAACGCACGATCTTGTTGATGTTCTGTTTCGTGCCGATCGCGTTTTTAGGGGCGGAGCCGGCAAGAGAACCGTCGCTGATCGCGAAGCCCGAGGCCTTTGAGAGCTTGCTTCATCCGAGCTGCTCGCACTGTCTTATTGAGGCCGAGCGACGCAAGGACGAGTTACGCTCAGACGACCGCGTGCTCTGCTGGATCCGTGTGCAGGCCGACGGGTACATCAACGACGGCGCTATACCCTTGCGGTTCTTCCTTAGCGCGCATCGGATTCTCGACGACGGTTGGGGGCTGTTCGTCTACGATCCGGACGCCGGCTTCGCCCGCGGATTTGAGCCGGGGGGCGGACCATTTCGGTTCCACGGCTGGCGGAACGGCGTCATGGTGATCAAAAGCGGAGATGGCACCCTCTATTCGAGCCTTTCCGGCATTGCTTTCGACGGCCCGAACAAAGGCGCCCGCCTTCAGCCGGAGCCGTCTTTGGTGACCGAATGGGGGTTCTGGCAGAAACGATATCCGCAGGCAGTCGCATTTACGATGGTTGACAAGTTTAAGCCCGTCGAGCTGCCGACCGAGGTGAGCAACGACTCGCGCCAAAGCCGCGGCCTCACCGACGCGCGAATGCCGGCCGAGACGATGGTGCTCGGCGTTTGGGATGGGAAAAGCGCACGCGCTTATCGGCTCGACGACCTCGAAAAAGTCGGCGTGGTGCATGATACGGTCCGTGGCCAACCGCGGCTGGTCCTTTGGTGCGGCCCGACGAAAACCGCAGCCGCATACCGTCAGCCCTGGGGGACATCCGGCTTGACGGGTGACGCCGGATGGATCTTCAGCGTTGACCGAGACGAACCAGAGGCGCCGTTCGTTGATAAACGACTCGGCCGGCACTGGGACATCACCGGCCGACCTCGCGACGGCGGCCCAACGCTCGTCTGGATGGACAGCGTTCAGGTCAAATGGTTCGCCTGGGCGGCCGAGTATCCCGAGACGTCGATTTACACCAAGTAGTGCGGCCATGCAGATCGAACAGCGCAAAGCCGAGCCGCCGAAACCCAAACGCCGCTGGTTCCAGTACAGCCTGCGGACGCTTCTCGTGGTCGTCACGGTCCTAATTGTCTTTATTCTGCAAACTGTGTTCTTCGTCTATGCGGGCCGGCAGGCATTGATTGTCAGAGAGCGGAAGCGACTGCTGTCGGTATGTCCGGTTTTTGCGTTTGAAGAGGCCCCGCTCGGTTCTAGAGAGAATCAAAACATCTCCGTGATTCGCCGATGGCTCGGCGATAAAGCAGTTCTGATCCTGGATCTTGCCGATTCCGCAACTGACGACCAAGTTAAGCAATGCCTGGACGCGTTTCCTGAAGTGGAAGTCAATGCGCCATTGAAGTGAAACCAACCCTAACCCGGCGCACGACTTTTACCCGCGAGCCGACGACCACCTCGCTTTTCACCTACTATCGGCCCCAGGTTTCCCTTGCTCCGGTTGTCCGCGGTCGCGAATAATGCGGCCATGAAACGTCGCTTTCAATTCAGCCTCCAGACGCTGATGATATACGTGACGCTGCTGACCGTGGTCTGCGGCTACCTGGGCTGGCACGCAAGGATTGCGCCGAATTGGCTGGCGACGGTCGCAACGATGAAGAGTTCGGATGGCGGCGATCTTGTTGGTCTCTATTCGGCGCTGAGATCAAGGTATTTCTAGAGTACGCCGTTTACAAAGACCGTTAGGGTCGCCGCCAGGAAGAGGATCTGGAAGAGTGTCCGTATCGGCAGCGGCGTTACGGGCCGACCGTCGATGTTGAGGCCGTGGCGACCGTCGCAATGAGCCGCGAGAATCGCCGGAATCTGGAAGCGTCGGCCCGGCGTCGTGATTAAAGTGTGTTAGAGCTACGGGCCGCGCGAAAGCTCATTTCCGGGCGGCGGCCTGACGTGGCCCTGATCTTTGCTTGACGCGGCATCCAGATGTCTTTCTCTGCCAATTCATTCCTTTATCAGATCAATACGCGGGCTTGGTTGCACGAGCTGTCGCTACGGCTTGGTCGGCGGGCGACGTTAGACGATGTTCCCGACGCCGAACTCGATCGGATCACGGCGTGCGGCTTCGACTGGATTTGGCTGTTGGGCGTTTGGCAAACGGGCGCGGCCAGCCGAGAAATCTCCCGGCGAATGCCGCTGTGGAGGGCCGAGTTCATAAGGACGCTGCCCGATTTGACGGACGACGATATCTGCGGGTCGCCGTTTGCCATTGTCGACTACACGGCGCATCTTGATTTTGGTGGCAATCAGGCACTGGCGAGCTTTCGCCGTCGGCTGGCCGAACGTAGCATTCAGTTGATGCTCGATTTCGTGCCGAATCACACGGCGCTCGACCACGATTGGATCGAGTCGCATCCCGAATTCTATATCACCGGCACTGATGACGACTTGGCTCGCGAGCCGACGAATTATTGCCGCTTGGCGACGCCGTCGGGTCCGCGCGTGTTTGCGTTCGGTCGAGACCCGAACTATCCGGGTTGGCCCGACGTGCTTCAGTTGAACTATCGCCATCCGGGCGTGCGGGCGGCGATGGCCGAGCAGCTTTTGAACGTGGCAGCGAAATGCGACGGCGTGCGATGCGACATGGCGATGCTGATCCTGCCCGATGTGTTCTTGCGGACATGGGGCGAGCGTTCGCTCCCGGCCGGGGGCGGCCAACCGGTTGATTCCCCGTTTTGGCCCGAGGCGATCGCACAAGTACGGAAGGCGATTCCGCAATTCATGTTCATGGCCGAGGTGTATTGGGACTTGGAATGGTTGCTTCAGCAGCAAGGCTTCGACTACACGTACGACAAGCGTCTCTACGACCGACTGCACAGCGGCGACGCGGCCGGAGTGCGCGCTCATCTGCAAGCCAATCTCGATTTCCAACGCAAATCCGTTCGCTTTTTGGAAAACCACGATGAACCGCGGGCCGCGACTGCTTTTTCATGGCCAATTCATCAGGCCGCCGCAATGATCGCGTTTTTCGTTCCCGGCCTGCGCTTCCTGCATGAAGGACAGTCCGACGCTTGCCGGATCAGACTCTCGATGCACCTGGGCCGCCGGCCCGTCGAAGTGGACGATGCGACGACGCAGGTGTTCTATCGGCGATTGACCGCCTGTCTCACGCGAGACGAAGTGCGCGACGGTCAATGGCAACTGCTTGACTGCCGTTCGGCCTGGGAAGGCAATCCGACCGCTCGCCAATTCATCGCGTTTAGTTGGACGGGACCCGGCGAAAAGCGGCTGCTGGTAGCCATAAACTACGGCCCGACGCAAGGTCAGTGTTTTGTCGCGCTCGGCCGGCCCGATCTCGGCGGCAAGCAGATTCTATTCGCGGATCTGATGAGCGCGGCGAGTTATCAGCGCAATGGAAATGATCTCGTCGCGCACGGCCTTTATTTGGATCTGCCCGCCTGGGGCTACCATGCCTTCCTCGTTGAGCTGCAGAAAATGTAGGACGCGCCGCCGAACGGAGATGACTAAAGGCCGCAGAACCGTCGAGAGGCGCCAGCGATCGTGTTGGTTGTCGCCGGCGAGTGGCTCTATCGCCGGGGCCATCGCGCCGGTTCTGTTGGACAACGCGAATTATCTCACGCCGAACGAAGCCGAGACGGCCCAATTGACCGGCACGGTTGTCAACGATGAGATTTCTGTACGCAGTGCAGCCGAGCAGTTGCTGGTCGCCGGGGCGAAGCATGTCATCGTTAGGTGCCCAGGGCGCGCTGCTGGCCGGCCCAGACGGCATGGCGTTCGTCCAGACCGTGCCGGTGGATAGACCGGGTTCAATTCCCGGACTGACCTCTGCGGAGCAGGAAATGGGCTGCTGGTCCGACGGGACGACGCTTGGTTTGCACCCAGGAAATCGGGGTTCGACTCCCCGGCGGTCCATTGCGAAAGAACGAGCTTATGGTCCAACGGGACGACGCCAGGCTTGCAGTCTGGAGATCTCGGTTCGATTCCGAGTGGGTCCACTGAAAGGAAGAGACGGAAGGTAGCCGGATACGGTTTGCCGGGCCGCTCTGCTAAGGCGGTTCCGCCTCGGCGGATGAGGGTTCGACTCCGCCCAGACACCCCTGAGGTGGAAAGGAAGTGGATCATGACCAAGGTACTCGATCGGCCAACGCTGGTCCTCAACCGCAACTGGCAGCCGGTGAACGTGGCGAGCGTCGCCCGGGCGCTGGTGCTGGTGTGGAACGACTCGGCACGGGTTGTCGATCCGGACGATTACCGGCTCTACACCTGGGCCGATTGGTCGACGATCGCACCGTGCGAGGGCGACCTGTTCATCCGGGCAGTGCGCCAGCGGCTGCGGGTGCCGGAGGTGATCGCGCTGGCCGGCTACGACCGGCTGCCGAGTGCCGCCGTCAGCTTCAGCCGTCGCAATATCTTCAAGCGGGACCATTACGCTTGCCAGTATTGTGGCGCCCAACCGGGAAGCGAAGAGCTTTCGCTCGACCACGTCGTGCCGCGCTCGCGGGGCGGCCAGTCGAGTTGGGAGAACTGCGTGCTGGCTTGCATCGCCTGCAACAAGCGGAAGGCCGATCGGATGCCGCAGCAGGCGGGGATGAAGCTCCGCAAGCTGCCAGTCCGGCCTACCTGGAAGCCGATGTATGCACGCGACAGCGCGCGGATCGAAAGCTGGTCGCGGTTTGTGAGCGAGGCGTACTGGAATGTCACGCTGGAAAAATGAGCCTTGCGAGTGTGCCGGATCAGCACGGCAGTCCTCGAAACCTTGCTTTTGCTACCGCCCTGCGCT
>DASZFO010000334.1 GCA_035939775.1 Pirellulales bacterium
CACCGACGGGATGACCAAGACGATCTTGGTCGGCGAAGCGAGCGGACGCGGGGCACGCAACGGCCCGAGTTGGCGATTGAGCGGCTGTTGGTCGGCCGGAACGAACTGCATCGACACATCGGGAATTATCAACGATGTCGATGCGATCGGGACCGATCAATTCCATTCCGATCATGCCGGCGGAGTCAACATGTTATATTGCGACGGATCGGTCCATTTTCTCTCGGATTTGACCGCTCCGGAGGTCGTTCGCGGACTATGCACGCGCAACGGATATGAAGCGATCCCGTCGGATGCATTCTGATCGCGCCGCGGCCCGCGTCGATTCGAGGGTTTCATGATTCGTCGCCTGCGGATTGCGATCGTTGGTCTTGTGCTGTTGATTCGGTTCGCGCCGTCCGCTCTGGCCTGGAACGAGACGGGCCACATGACCGTGGCCCTGATTGCATATCGCCGGTTGTCCACCGAACAGAAACGGCACATTGCCGAGATCCTCAAGGCGCATCCGCATTACGAGTCGTTGCTCTTGGACAGCAAGCCCGACGACGTGGACGCGGCGGAGTGGGTCTTCATGCGGGCCGCGGTTTGGCCCGATTTGGTGCGGCCGGACCGCTCGGGAAACAAGCCTGAATCGATCACCAAGTATCATCATGGCCCTTGGCATTACGTCGATTTCCCGTTCGTGGCCCCGAAAGACAAGGATACGATCGACGCCGCGCAGCTCAAACCGAACGATCCGAGCCTGCTCACGGCGCTGCCGGATTGCGTCTTGAAATTCAGCCACTCCGACAGCACAAACGAGGAGAAGGCGATCAATCTTTGCTGGATTCTCCACTTGGTCGGCGACGTGCATCAGCCGCTGCATTGCATCTCGCTCTACAACGACGAAAATCGCCGCGGCGATATGGGAGGCAACGCGTTGGCCGTGCGATCCCACGGCACTCCGACCGGCTTGCACGCCTATTGGGATGATCTGCTCGGCACGGGGACGACTTACGTGGCGATCGATCAGATCGCGACCACGATCACGGCCTCTTCGGTCCACGATCCGGACAAAATGCCGGAACTGAAAAAGCACCCAACCGTCGCCTCGTGGGCCGCCGAGAGCCACGAACTGGCCGTGGCGCTTGCGTATCTCAACGGCAAACTGAAGACAGCGAGCTGGCGCGGCTGGGAAAACCGCGAGATTCAGTTGGACGACATCCCCGAGTTGCCGGAGGGCTACGAGGCGAATGCCCGCGAAGTGGCCTGTCGCCGGGTCGCTCTGGCCGGATATCGCTTGGCGGATCTACTGAGTCAGTCGATGAGATAACGGACGTCAATACTGCCGGTCGTCGCGGGCGAAGTAGATATTCAGAAGCGTGTTGCGCACGCCGCAGCCTTCTGGGAGCGATTCGCGGCCGTGCCAGCTTTTCTTGTTCCACGAGTTCGAGACGGCGAATGCGTAGCCGCTGTTGGGCTGGAAGGCGAATTGCTTGACCTTCTCGAATCGGCCGTGCCACGAATATAGCCCCTTGAGCGAGGTCAGCCGTCGCTGGTAGAGAGCCGTGCCCAGCTCGAGCTGCGAGCGGTCGCGCGGCAGGTAGAATTGCATCGTGACGATCTTCGCCCGCCCGTCCGGATGCGGGGCGATTTCGTAGCCGTCCAGATCGCGGAACAGCGACGGTTTGCAATAGGAAACAATCTTGCTCACCTCCTCGCGCTTCACGCCAAATCGCGCCGATAGATCGGTCGCCAACTTTTGAAACACGAGCGACTTGAGTTCCGGCGCCGCGAGCGCCTTGGCGATTCCTTCCCAAAGTTCGCGCTGGCGGACCGGCAACGTGGCTAGGTGCTGCTCGTCGAGCGATATGACGTCGCGGGTGCTCACACCGTCGCGATTGTGATAATTCTCCACGGAGAGCGGTTTGTAGGCCGCCGGGTCCGGCAGGTGCTCCATCATTTCCGCGTAGATATCGTCGGGAAAGAAGTTCTCCACGTAGAAATGCGAGAACGGCTCATCGACGGCTGGCGTCGCCCGCAGCGCGTGCAGCATGTGGTCGAGCACGTAATTGCGAATCCCTTGGCAGGAGCTGACCGTGGCCATCTCGATGGTCTCCGTGGCTGGCGAATCGGGCGAATTTGAGCGTGCGGATTCAACCGAAAACCCCGCCGCGGGTCAAGGTCAATGGCCACCGTGCTGGCATCTCGGCGCATTTCGCAAGTTATGAGCGATAACAGACATACCGCGATCCACTCGTCCCGCATATACTCGGCTGTTATGAAGATCGCGTATCTCGATTGTCCGAGCGGAATCAGCGGCGATATGACGCTGGCCGCCCTGATCGATGCCGGCGTCGATCTGGCCGAAATTCAAGCCGGGATCGATTCACTCGGGGTCGCGGATTGCCGGATCGTGGCCACCGAAGTCAAGCGGAAAGGGTTTCGCGCGCTGCACGTTGCGGTCGAGCATCCCCCCGAGCACGCCCATCGCCACCTGCATCACATCACGGCGATGATCGACCGCAGCCGACTAACCGATCGCCAAAAGGAAACGGCGCGAAGAATCTTCACGCGACTGGGCGAGGCCGAGGCGAAAGTCCACGGCACGACGATCGAGAAGGTCCATTTTCACGAGGTGGGAGCGGTCGATTCGATTGTCGATATCGTCGGCGCCGCCATCGGTTGGGAACTGCTCGGCGTCGAGCGAATTGTCGCCTCGCCGATCCCCACTGGCCGAGGTTTTGTCACGATCGCGCACGGCCGATGCAGCATCCCCGCCCCGGCGACCGCCGAATTGCTGGCCGGTGTTCCGCTGGCCGCCAGCGAAGTGGAAGCGGAACTGACCACCCCGACCGGAGCCGCCATCCTGGCAACGCTCGTCGAGAGCTTCGGCTCAATTCCGCCGATGCGAATCTCGCGGATCGGCTGCGGCGCCGGGAGCCGCGAGCTAACCGAGCAACCGAATGTTCTGCGGCTAATGGTCGGAACCTCGGCGGACGACGCGGCGACGCTCGAACAGATTTGGGTCGTCGAGACGAACCTCGACGATGCCAGCGGCGAATTAATCGGCTACTGCACTACCAGGCTCTGGGAAGCCGGGGCGCTCGATGTCTATACGACCGCCATCCAGATGAAGAAGAATCGGCCAGGTGTGATGCTGAGCGTCTTATGCAGTGCCGCCGACATCGAGCGGGTCGAGGCGGTGCTGTTCCGCGAGACGACCACGCTCGGCGTTCGCCGCTGGCCGGTGAGCCGCCGGAAGCTGGATCGCCGGCGACATGAAGTGATCACCGCGTGGGGCCCGATCGACGGCGTGCTGGCCCTGATGCCGGGGCACCCGCCCAGTTTTTCTCCCGAGTTCGAAACGTGTCGGCGCGTGGCCGCGGAAAAGAATCTGCCGTTGCGAGTGGTGATCGAGGCGGCACAAAAGGCGTTCGACCCTGGCGCAATTTAAAGGAGCCAGTTGCACATGGACGTGCTCGCGGAATCGGCCGGCGGCCCCAGCGGCGCTCAACTGATATTCCTCCTAGGACTCGGGCTGGTGATCGTGGTTCTGTTGGTGCGCTCGCGGCGTTATTTTCGCCAGGTCACGCAGTACCAAGTTCCCACCGCGCGGCCCGTTAGAAAGTCGGAACCAATTAAGACTTCGTCGGTGCCTCCGCCCGACCATGAAAAATGGGAGGTCGCGATGCACGAATTGGCCCGCGAACTCTCGGGCCAATTGGATAGCAAGATTCGCGTGCTCGAATTGTTGATCCGCGAGGCGAATGAGGCCGCGGCACGCCTCGAAGCCGCGGTCGGCAGGACGACAAGTACGAAGCACGAAGTACGAAGTACGAAAGACGAAGTCCTTAATCACGGCTATCGTGCCGTGCCGAACTCGGAAACGCCGCACAACTCGCCGGCAGCGCCGCGTGAAATCGCAGCCTTCAAATCATCGAAACCGTCTTCAAAGCCGTTCAAAATCGCTGGCAATCCGCGGTTCGAGCGGGTCTATGCCTTGGCCGACGCCGGAATGTCGCCTTCCGCGATCGCCAACCAAATCGGCAGCCAGGTCGGAGAAGTCGAACTGATCCTCAGCCTCCGAACGGGTCCGGCGGCATAATCGTCGTCCTCGGCTACCGCCCTGGCACACTGCCTTTTCTTCGCACTACAATGGAGTGAGTAGCGGGACGGTCGATCTCTAGGGGGAGGCGGCGATGAGCAGCATTCTTATCGCGGAAGATAGCCCGACCCAGGCGATTCAGATCAAGCATCTTTTAATCACCGCGGGGTTCCGCGTGGAGGCGGTTCCCGACGGGATTGAAGCGCTGGCTGCGATCGAGCGGAGTCCACCCGATCTGGTGTTGACCGATCTCGACATGCCGCGGATGAACGGTCTGGAACTCGTCGAGGCGGTGCATCGACGATTTCCGCGAGTTCCCGTCATTCTCATGACGGCCTTCGGCAGCGACGAAGTGGCGGCTCGTGCGCTCGAGGCCGGCGCGGCCAGCTACGTTCCGAAACGGAATCTCGAGAAGGACCTGCTCGAGACGATTCGCGATTTGTTGGCGGTCGTCGAGGCGGATCGCGAACAGGCGCGGTTGTCGGAGTTTCTCATCGAGTATGAGACCCGCTTTGAACTAGGCAATGACTTGGCGGCGATTGCCCCGATCGTGGCGCATGTGCAGGCCGACATGGCCGAACTTAAACTGGTCGACGAGACCGAGCGAACCCGGGTCGGAATTGCCTTGGAAGCGGCCCTGCGCAGTGCCCTGCATCGCGGCAATCCGGCATGGATCGAGACCCGGCTGGCGCGCGACGAAGCAGTTTTCGTCGTTGGGCATGAGGGGCCGGGCTATGATTCCACGAAGTTGCTGGGTGGCAATGACACGGCCCGCCTCGGGTCTGAAGCCGATGACGGTTGGCTGCTCGTGAAGAGCTTCATGGACCGAGTAACGCTCAGCGCCGACGGCACGCAAGTCACGCTGATCAAACGCGCGGCGAGGTGACGAAATGCACAATCCGGCGTTGCTCCGCAGGGCACTGGTCGTGGACGACAGCCCGACACAGGCGATGGACCTCCGTCAACGGCTGGTCCGCGGAGGATTCCAGGTGACCGTGGTTCCCAATGGAAACGAAGCGCTCAAGGCCGTCGAGCGCCAGCCACCCGACGTGGTGCTGACGGACCTCGTGATGCCCGAGATGGACGGCCTGGAACTTGTCCGGCGCCTGCGAGGGAATCACCCGGGACTGCCAATCATCCTGATGACTGCCGCCGGGAGTGAAGAGACGACGGTGACGGCCTTGCGGATCGGCGCAGCCGGTTATGTCGCCAAGAAGAACCTCGGTCGCGATCTGTTTCGCACTTTGGAGAATGTTTTGGTCCATTCGCGGGCAGCCACCGCCGCCGAGCGCGCCGCGCGGCATCTCACTCGCACACGCTCGCGCTTCGTGCTGGGCAACGATTGCGCACTGCTTTCGCCGCTAATCGGCCGCCTTCAAAATAATCTGAGCCGTTTTCATCTCTTTGACGAGACCGAACAGACGCAGATCGGGATGGCCCTGCGCGAGGCAGTGGCCAACGCGATGGAGCATGGCAACCTCGAAGCCAACTCGCAATTGCGCGAGGATGACGAGACGGTCTACCATCGGCTGCTCGACGAACGGCGGCGGGAATCCCCGTATCGCGAACGGCGCGTGTTCGTCGTGGCCGAGGAATCGCGTGGCGGCGTATGGTATTCAATTCGCGATGAGGGACCGGGCTTCAATCCGGCCCTTTTGCCCGACCCGACCGATCCGGCCAACTTGGAACGCGTCAGCGGCCGCGGCCTGCTCCTAATCCACGCCTTCATGGACGAGGTTCGCCACAATTCGACGGGAAATGAAATCACGATGGTGAAACGCGTGGCTGTGTTGAACGAGGCCTGAAAGGCATGAATCAAGGCCGGAGAGAAGCATGGGTTTCGAGCGCGCGGTTGAGCCGGTCAATTTCGACCTCGAGAGACGCGAACTGCTCGGCGGCATGCGATAGATCGCCCGACGTTCCCGACGATTCGAGTTGCTTGGCCGTTTCACACGCCGGATGGGCGCCGAACACTCCCGCGGCGCCTTTCAGGGTATGGGCGGCGCGGCGAACGGAAGCGGCGTCGGTCGCTTCGATCGCCTCGCGAAGTTGAGTCAATAGCGTTCGCGATTCGGCGCGGAAAGCGTCAGCGAGTTCCTCGAGCAGCGCGCGGTCGCCGCCGACCTTCCGCAGAGCATCTGTCGCACTGAAGGTGCTCTTAGCGAGTTGGCCTTCGTCGGGAATGCGTGGACGGGTTTTTGGAAAGTGCGACGGGCCCGGCTGGAATGAATGAACGTCCGACTTGAGATTCGAGGTTTTCGACTCGCGCGGCGGCGTATCGGATGGGAGTTCCGTTTTCTTGGCGAATTCCTCCAGGGCAGCCAGCAGTTCCTCGCTTCGGATCGGTTTGGCGACGTAGCCGTCCATGCCGGCGGCAAGGCATTGCTCGCGGTCTCCTTTCATCGCATGGGCGGTCATCGCGATGATCGGAACGTGCCCGCCGGTTTGACGCTCCCGCGCGCGAATCGCTGCCGTCGCTTCCAGCCCGTCCATCACCGGCATCTGCACGTCCATCAACACGATATCAAACGCATCGGTCTTGAGGCGATCAACCGCTATCCGGCCATTGTCGGCCACGGTAATCGTATGACCGGCCCGCCCGAGCAGGGCCACTGCTAGTTTTTGATTTACGACGCTGTCTTCGACCAGCAAGATGCGTTGTGGGCCAATTGTTCGCCGCCGGCTTGTCAACAGGGCCTCAGTGGGCCCTTCGTCCGTCGGACTGATCCGGAGCCCCGCGACGATCGCATCGAACAGCTCGGATTGTTTGATCGGCTTCATCAAGTAGGCCGAAATGCCGGCTTCCTCGCAACGGCTGATGTCGCCGGGCTTATCGCTGGAGCTGATCATCAAAATCACTGCGCTCGCCAATTGCGGCTCCTGCCGGACGCACTCGGAGAGGGCAAAGCCGTCGGCATCGGGCATGTGGCAGTCGGCGAGGACCACAAGATACGGATCGGCCACGGCCACCGCCGCCCGCATCATTGCCAGCGCTTCGTCAGCGCCGGCGGCAAGGTCGGGGCGCATTTCCCAGTTGGTCAGAATCTCCGCGAGGATCGTCCGGTTGGTGGCGTTGTCGTCGACGACCAGTATCCGCATCTGGCGGAGGGTTGTCGCGCGCGTCGTCTCGGGCTCGGCGGAATCTGACGCGGCAACGGTCACGGGCACGGTGAAATGGAATGTACTGCCGCGTCCCAATTCGCTTTCAAGCCAAATCCGCCCCCCCATCAATTCGACGAGTCGAGTGGAAATGGCCAAACCCAGGCCGGTGCCGCCGTAGCGACGCGTCGTCGAGCTGTCGGCCTGTTCGAAGGCCTCGAACACGGCGGCCTGCTTTTCCGCGGCGATGCCGATTCCGGTGTCGCGGACCGAGCAATGAAGAGTGCTGGTTCCGTCTCCTGTGCAAACGTTGACGACGATTTCTCCATGCTCCGTGAATTTGATCGCGTTGCCGACGAGGTTCACCACCACCTGCCGAAGTCGGATCGGATCGGCGATCAGCCGCTCGGGAACACGGGGCTCGACGCGGCAAGCCAATTCCAATCGTTTGCTGTGGGCGCGAAACGCCAGCGACCGCATGGCGTCCCCGAGTCGATCGCGGAGATTGAACGGGATCGGATCGAGTTCGAGCTTTCCCGCTTCGATCTTGGAGAAATCGAGAACGTCGTTGATCACCCCCAGCAGCGACTCACCCGCCTCGTAAACCATATTGAGATACTGGCGTTGCTCCGCGTTCAGTTGAGTGCCGAGCACTAGTTCGGTCATGCCGAGCACGGCGTTGAGCGGCGTGCGGATTTCGTGGCTCATATTGGCCAAGAACGAGCTTTTTGCCAAGTTCGCCGCTTCGGCGGCCTCCTTGGCCTCGCGCAGCGCCTGCTGGGCGCGCTGGCTCAATTCCTCCGCCCGCTTGCTGGCCGTGACATCGTGCGAGATGCCGAATGTGCCGATAATTCGGCCGTCTTTCGAGCGCAGTGGGAGCTTGGAGGTCGAGACCCAAGTCGCGCTGCCATCCGGCCAGGTCTCCTTCTCCACCTTTTTGATGATCGGCAGTTCGCCACGCACCAGTTGCTGTTCGTCGCCGAGCGCTTGCTGTGCGTGCTCCTCGGTGAAAAAGTCGTAGTCGGTTTTGCCGACCGCGTGCTGCGGGTCGCTCAGACCAAACTTCACCGTGTGCGAGCGGCTGATCCGCAAAAACCGGCTCTGTTCGTCCTTGAAATAAATATGATCGGGCAGGTTGTCCATCAGCGTCTGCAACAGATGCCGTTCCTCCTCGAGCGTCTGTTCGATGCGGCGATGCTCCTCGTCGTTGCGGTTGAGCCAATGGGCCGTGTACCAGACGAACGCCACGACGATGGTCGCCGTGAACAGCACGAGCAGTGAAGTTCCCAGCGGCCCCGGAAGAACGCCGCGGAGCGACTCCGAACCGAACGCCCAACCCGCCATGGCGAGCACGCCAATCGACGCGGCCACCGCCGCCCAAAGGCCAGCGGATCGTCGAACAAACAGCCAAGACTGCCGGCTCCGGAACCTGCTCAAAGTTCAACTCCTCTTCACGTACGACGTGCGGCGGAGAGACCTCAATCGCTAGTATCCAGTGTATTCCGCCTCGAAGCAGGCGCAAAGCGGCGATCGCGAGCCGAGTCGGAGTTTAGATCCCAGCGGGCGAAACGGCAGCCACCGCGGCTGAGCGAGCCGAAGCGCTACCAACTGCGGCAACAGCGGCTCAATCAGTTGCAGCTTGTCGCGCCAGGCCTCGCCTTGCCGAATGCCCATCGACAGCGCGTCCCCCTCGCAGATCACATCCAATCGGCAAGGGGGAGCGCCGCATTCGGAATCGTTAGAAACTGCGGTCGTATTCAATCGTTCGACACGCTATTGACTTCGCCACCGCCGCCCGCGAAAGAGCTTTTATCGACTCACAGGTTGCGCGGCGGCAGGTTTAACCGGAACCGATTCGATTCTTGTCGCTGGCATGCTCCGCGCATGCGACTCCACGGCCCGCCGCGAGAAATACAACAGCGGCATCGACATCAGGGGCAGCGTCTCGAATTCCATCGGCAATGTTCCCTGCCGCACAACGAGCAGCCCGTCCTTCGTCATCGACGCCGTGCTGACGGAAGGGGCCAGATGCGGCAGGATCGCGGCAGCCGAGGGGAGGATCGACGCGTCGAGCTGAATTCCTTCGCGTTGTGACTCGGACGAGATGGCGTCGAACGCGAACTGCACGAGCGGATACAACGTGCGCAGCATCGTGGCAGTGTCTACATATGCGATATGAATCGGCCGCTCTTGTCCCTCGAACAGATGGGCCACGTCCGGCACGTCGGCCAACGATTTCGCGCCCGCCGGCCGGGAGAGGTGGGCCTTGATCGTTTGCGGTGACAGCGAAACGATCAGTTCCTTGTCGGTGATGCACCACGCCGGCGCAATCGGCATCGGCCTGCCGACGAAGTTGATAAAGTGAACCTGATTGCCGCGGAATTCGAAGTCGGCAATCGTCGATTCGGGGCGCGGCCCAGGGAAATTCGGGCCGCCACGAGCCGGTCCGATAGCCGCATTGGCGATAGCCCTCAACCGCTCCTCCGCCTTCACCAGGCGTTCGCGATCGCGGACCGGCGCGACGATCGTCAACCCGGTGACGAGCAGTCCCCCTTCGCTCGGCGCGCTGTAAACGCACCACGTATCGCCGACCGCCTTAAAAACGTCTCGCGACAAATCGATCCCCAGATGGTTCTCCGCGAGCGCCAGTCCTTGCTCCAATTGCATCCTGGCCCGAGGGTCGATCTTTCCGGCGATGCTCGAGATGCCGCGATACACGCGGTCGAGATCGAGTCGCGCCGCAAAAGCGAACGTCGCATCTTCCGGGATAGAGGCCAAATCGGCGGGCGCGAGCGGATCGTCGCCGGTCAAATTGAAAATGCCCGCAGGCGGGCCTTCCATGCCGAGCAGCTCTCGGCTCGTCCAACCGCTCCCGTCCAGGCCGCTGACACTTGCCAGCGAGGTGAGAGTGTTCAATCCGAGCGCGTCGAGGACTTGCGGCGGGACGCCGCGACCAGGGCCGCCGGCCTCTTGCACGAGCGTCACAATCTTCTTGATATTCAGAAAATGGACCATCGCCGGGCGCTCGACCGGCAGCCGCTTGCGAATCGCGACGAGCCAGTTCGGCGGAGTCCCCTTGGTTCGCGCGACGATGCCGTCGGCCGAACCTTCGCCGACGCCGACGATCAGATACTTGGCGTCGATGCCCCATTCGACGACCGGCGCGCCTGCGGGCGTCGGAAGCCGCTGCCATTTTCCGCCCGCGGAGATTCCCGGTGGCAGTAGAGTCGCCAGCCGATCAAGCGAACCCTTCACCTCGTCGGTTTGGTCGCCGAGATTGATGATCATGCCACCCTGAATATCCGGCCCCCGCTGCCCGATCTTGAAATCCGAGACGAATAGCGCGGCCGGCCGGGTCAACGCCACCTTGATGAGCTTCGGCGCCTCCTGGGCGGCGATGGCTTCGGGACCCTGGGCATGCTCACGAAGCGCGGCCACGATCCGATGCTCCAGTTCCGCGCTGAAACGCTGAACTTCTTCCTCGGCCAAGAGCCGCTCGGTTTGGTTCTTACTCGCGGCGTCCGCCTTCGCGGTTCCCGACCAACTCAGATACCAGAGGCATTCCTCGGGCGCCGCGCTGGCCATCACGGGATCTTCCGGCAACGGCGGCAGTGAGAGGGGCAGCGGAAGACCGCCGCCGCCAAAGATCAACAACCAAGCCCAAACGGTAAATCCGGAAGCGGCGACCATTTCGAGTTCCCTCCTTTGAGCGAAGACGGTTCAACCGAAAACGAGACAAGTGCTTCGCCGCCGTCGAGCATAGCAATTGCCAAACCCAATGTCCAACTGAGCGGAGGATCGGCACTATCACCGTATTCGTCGCCGGCACGCAAACATTGGCAAGGCACGATCCCAGCGTCACGAAAAAATAGGGTCGTCGAACTCGTCCGCATCTATTTCGGAGGTTCCGTACCGGGTTCAGCGTCAGTCAATCTGCCGGCAATAACGTCGTACTTTTTTAGCCGGTTGGGTGAGCGAATAATGAGCGTTCGATTACCGTTCTCAAGCCGGAAGGCGTCGGTCGGCGACTTATCGAATGTCGCATCGAACTTCTGGTGAGCTACGAATTGCTGGGTGTCGAACACGACGACATTCAACTCGAAATACAACGACTCCGGATTTTTCGGCGGTAAATGGTACGCATTGATGTTCAGATAGGCACCTACCCACAAGTCGCTTCCGCTTACCGGTAGGTAGGACTCGCAGCAGGCTAGTTCGGAATGTGCGGGCGATAACTCACGCCGGGGCTTATCCTTTTCCTCAAGAAAGTATCGGATGTTCTTCGAATCAACCTGTCGATGAGGACCTTCAGGCGAGGGGTGTGTGGTTATCGTGAAACTTTGATCCGTGATAATTCTTTGAATCACTTGGCCCTGCGCGTTCATACGCTCGCCAACAATCTGCGGCGGCGGATGCTCGACTTCAGTCGACCCGCAACCCGCGGCGACGAGCATAACAAGACTGAGCCAATATAGACGCATGACCTTCAGAGTGTACTCCCAATACGATCGAACCGGGGACATTCTGGTTGCCTGAAAAAGCAGAATGTCCCGTTCTCTTCTCCTCTCAGACAGAACGTTTTCGCAGCCCCCGATCGCACCGATCAGTCTTGCAGTCCCTCCCACCACTTTAGCACCCGCAGCGCGCGTAGCGTGTTCCAACGACTGGGCGCGCCAACCGGCTCCAGCTTAAAGTACGTCTTGCCCTTGTAGCAGTTGTGTAAAGTCCAGCGGCCATCCGGACATCGCGTGCCGCGGACGATGTCCAGGGCATCGGTGAGTCGCTCATCGCGCGGTGCATTGACTGCCTGGAAGTAATCCAGAGCGCGGAGAATGTCGTAGTGCCATCGCGGCGGAAACGAGAATCGAATGAAGATCGGCTTGATGATCTCGCCGCTGCGGTGGGATCGGAACAGCTTGTGCACCAAAAGAAACTCGCGACCGCGGCGCTGGGCGGCCTTTAGCAGCGCCCGTTTGCGCCGACGACGCAATTCGTAGTGGCGCAGCCCTTCGAGGACGCTGATGGTGGTGTGGACCGAGGCATGCGTGGCGCCAAGATCCCGCCGGCAGTTCCAGCCGCCATCCGGCATCTGCTGCTTGAGCAGGTGATCCACGAGGACGTCGAGACGGTCGTCGTCAGGTTCGAAGTGGGACAAGATCGAGAGGACCATGCCGGTGATGCACGTCTCACTGCGCCCTCTCCAGCCGTAATTGATCCCGCCATCGCGCTGCAGGCCCTGATCGAGCAGGAGAGCGCAGGCCTTCTTCGCTTGCCGGTTTCCCGCCGGCAGGCCGAAGTCACGGAGCAACAGCATCGAATAGGTCGTTGAAATCCATTTGGGGGAATAAAGCCCGCCGTCCGAGGATTGCCCACCGGCCCATCTGCCGTCGGCCTCCTGCCTGCCGAGCAACGACGCTCCCCATCCTTCCCGCGCCACTTTGCGTCGCTCCCGCCCCACGGTCCGCTCGCCGCGGCCAAGCAAATCGCGCAAGACCTGCCAGCGAATGGCTGGATCGCCGTCGAGAAGCCATTGAATCGTCGAATCGGTGCGCAAGGCGGTGACCATGCGATCAGGCTATCACGCTCCATGGACAGCTTCCAGTCGGTACCGGCAGGCTCGAGTTGCGTGACTTGGCGCGAGGTGGGTCACGGGGGCATCGCCATTGGTATCTTCACATCGCAAAGGCTGCGAGCAATTGCGGTGCAACGGCTTGCCGTAGGCCCGGAGGGCCGAAAGGAAATAGCCCGATCGAAAGATCGGGATTGACTCGCGATATCGCATTCCGATCTTACGATCGGAGCTATTACCTGTCGGGCCTACCGGCCCTGAGCGCATCGCAATTCCTGCTCTTTGAGGGCCTCGTTGACGCGAGCAATAGCGGCAGCTTAACTTTGGAAACTATGCAGAATGTCGCACTTGAAACGATGAGCGATGGTTTGGTAACCATTCGGGCGCCGCTGCCGAGCGACGTCCCGCTCATCATCGCCGCGCGAGATGACGAGCATCGTCAATGGCTCGGTCCTGGCTCGAACCATCCCGGTCCCACCGCTTGTATCGTTGTCAAGGGCGAGACGGTCGGCTGGGTCGACTACGACCACGACCGAGAGCACGACTGGCTGAACGGCGACGAGGTCAACCTCGGGTACTTCATCTTTCCCAGCCACCGCGGCAGGGGATTCGCCACGCGGGCGGTCGAGCTGCTCTCGGCGCATCTCGCGACTGCAACTCCCTACCGGACGGCGAGTGTGCTCATCGACCCTCAGAACGTTCGGTCCCTTGCTGTTGCTCGTCGTTGCGGCTTCAAACTCGTGGGAAAACTCAAAGGTGGCAAGCTCTACTCCCGGCGCTACCTTAGCTAGGAGTCAGCGGCTCTGTTTCAATACCCGATGCGGTTGCCGATTGGCGGTAAAAAGGGGACGCAACGACGCAACTCGTTTCCGAATTGAGTCGCGCCGTCGCGTAACGGTTTTTCCCGTTTTTTTTCTCGTCCTCTTTCATTCCAACAATACTACTGCGGAAGCAGCGACTGCGCATTTCATCTTTTCATCTGAATTCGTGAAACGGGATGCCGATCGCGAAGCGGTTCCCGGACTCGATGCGAGCTAGGCCATGCTTGACCGATTGAAATCCGTAGCCGGCGCCCAGTCGCACCAACCGTGCGCAAGTGCAAAACAAGATGGCGTCGCCCAACCCGGCCGGGATCGCGTGGCGCTCGCAGTCGTCGCACAGCAAGAACTCGCCGCCAGTGAATCCGCTTGCATCGTTCACGGAGGAAGCCAGCGGGCTTAGGACCACCACGAGTTGGATTGGGAAAAACACTTCGCCGCGGATGTCTTGATGGAGCGAGTTGAAGCCGCCGGTTTCGTAGCTCAGCAGCAACGGCGAGGGAGTGGTTTGTCCCGCCGCGGCGCAGCGATCGCGGAACTCGGACCAAGTTGGCGGATACCGTTCTTCGTTTTTTAGCAACGACTGCCATCGGTTGGCAGTTTCTGAAACGTATGGATAGATGAGCTGTCGGATGGCGTCGACAAGCTGTGGAATCGGGTGCGCAAAGTAACGATAGACGCCTTTTCCGAAGCGGCTCTTGTTCATGGCGACCGTCTTGGCGAACCGTCGATCCTGGCCGAACATCGAGCGGAGCGCTTCGCAATCTGTCGCTGGGAGCAGGCCCGGCATGTGAGCCACGCCACGGGCCGAGAGTTGGCCGTCGATTTCCGGCCAGTTGAGGCTGTCTATGCGACCTGTCAACTCGGGCCAGCGGTCGCGGATCGGCAGTTCCACCTGACCACCCCGCTCGTCCGTTGGAAGTCCCGCGTCAGCGTGCTCCGGCGCGTTGCACCCGTCAATCAGCAACGCTTCGTATCCGGCCAACGCGTTCTTGTGGCGGGTCGAATCCGGAGCGTGTCGAGCCGCTTCGCGCCCGAGTGTCACGGCCTGCTCCATCTTCCCTTGGCGAGCGCGGATTGCCGCCAGGCTTGCATACGCTTCCGCGAAATCGGGAGCCAACTGGATCGCCGCCAGAAACGCTTGAGCCGCCGGTTCGCCCTGTTGTATTTCGAGCAGTAGCCTTCCTTGATCGTGCCACAGCACGGGATTTGCCGGATTAAGTGCAACCGCCCGCCGAATGATTCTGACGGCCAGATCGAAATGGTTATCTTCTGCCGCGTCCCAAGCCTCTTGAGCCATGCGGTTTGCGCGTCGTCGAATCTTGTCTCGTTGTTTTTTGGTGTTCATATCTTCCTCGCTGATGCGCGCACGGAGGCGCCGGCCGAGGCGATGGACGGCGACGCAGACCACGCGTGCGAAAGTGTGCCGTAAGTAACTATCCGAGAATCGCCTGGGAAAAGGGGACGGTCCCCGTTTTGCTCCGGCCACCCTCACCCCGGCCCTCCCCCGTCAAGGGCGAGGGAGAGTTCGGGGGACAGTCGTCGGCGGTTCTCGGTTAGGCTGAAAGTGCAGAGAATCCCCGCGTTCCGCGGAGAGATGCGGAATGACGGCCGCAGGGGGATGCACTAACTGAGGAAGATTGGAGCGTATTGCATAACAATCACAGACCGAAAAGCAACCAAAAGGTTCGCGAGATGATCGCGACCCACGGAACTCGTTCAAGAACAACGCGGGCGTTTCGTCAAACGCCTGCACGAGCCGCGCTCCGACGCGAGAAGAGTCAGACGTATCCGTCTTTGTAAAAAAGCTTATCCAAAAACGAAGAATCTCATTCCAGGCGAGTTTCCAAAAGCCATAATGAGCGCTGCAAAGCTTCATTACGCAAGTCCAAATCCGCGGCGGACCAAGGCCTCCGTCGCTCGTCTGATATCGCCGCACATCGCAAGAGCGGTCCTGGTTATGAAGGTCGGCGACCCCGCTCCATGCAATCTTCGCGGCGACGTTCCTGGGATGCCGCTTCCGATCGCTGAAAAGGTCGCCGAAAGAGACCGCCGCGTGAGATCAACATGAGGCGCTACTTCCGGCACCAGCAGCCAGATAAGCCAAGGCCCACGAGCCGGCGCAAGCTGTCGCTCGAGGTCTTGGAAGACCGAATCGTGCCCAGCAACATCCCCCTCAATGCCAACACCTGGACCAATCTCGGTCCGGCCCCGATGGGCAGCATCTGGAATGGGCGCGTCATGGCCGTCGC
Source organism: Pirellulales bacterium (assembly GCA_035939775.1). Taxonomy (NCBI): domain Bacteria; kingdom Pseudomonadati; phylum Planctomycetota; class Planctomycetia; order Pirellulales; species Pirellulales bacterium. The sequence goes on from DASZFO010000334.1 coordinate 15,826, forward strand.
GCCCGATCCGTCCGATGCCAACGTCATCTATCTCGGCGCGTCCAGCGGCGGCGTCTGGAAATCGACAAACGCCGGCGCTAGTTGGGTCCCGCTGACCGATAGTCAGGCCGTACTCACGACTGGCTCGCTCGCGATCGACCCGATGAACCACCTTACCGTTTATGCCGGAACGGGCGACTGGTCGACCGCGCCTGGGATGGGCGTACTCAAGACCACCAACGGGGGCAGCACCTGGACGCTGCTTGGGCAATCGCAGTTCAACGGCAAGTCGGTCACCGACATTGTCGTCGACCCGACCAACACCAACCACCTTTATCTCTCCTCCATCCCGGGCGGCGTTTACCAGTCGTTCGACGGGGGCAGCACCTGGGCCAACATTTTTTCGGCCGACACGTTCTTCAGCCTCGTGATGGCCGCCAACAACCCGCTCGTGCTCTATGGCTCCTCGAACTATGCGGGCGGCGTCTGGAAATCCATCAACGGAGGCAGCACCTGGACGCAGCTCTCGGCTCCACATGGCGGCAGCGTCGGCGCCACGTTCCTGGCGATCTCCGCCACGAATCCCAACGAGCTGTTCGCCACCTACTGGAACGATGGCACGGGAAGATCGAACGCCTATCGCACTCTCGATGGGGGCACGAGCTGGACATCGATGAACCTGCAGGCCTACGGCGGGATGAGCAACGTCATCATCAGTCCGACCAATGCCAATCTCGGATTCATGGGATCCACAGATCCATTCCTCGAGACCACCGACGGCGGCAAAACCTGGACCAACATCGGCTCGCCCCACGTCGACCATCACGGCATCGCCTTTGACGCCAACGGCAGTCTGCTGGAGGGGAACGACGGCGGCATCTACCGTCTCACCAATTCGAACCCGCAAAGCCCGCAGTGGACCAGCCTCAATGGAAGCACGCTCTCCATCGCCCAAATCATCGGCATCGCCACGAACCCGTACAACCGCAACTTCGCCCTGGCCGGCACTCAGGACAACAGCACGGTCGAGTTTGCCGGCAGCATCGGCTGGCCGAACGACGTCATCGGCGGCGACGGCGGCTGGACCGCGATCGATCAAACCAATCCGAACACCATGTATGGAGAAACCCAAGGACTGAACCTACAGCGGTCCGACGACAATGGCGCGACCTGGACGGGGATCATGAATGGAATCAACCTAAGCGATCCCGCCAACTACTACGTATTTTATACAATGGATCCGTCCAACTCGTCGCGCCTCGTCTACGGCACGAATCGCGTCTATGAGACCACAAACAAGGGCAACAACTGGCACGCCATCAGCGCGCCCAACAGCAACGGCTGGAACTCGACCAACAACATCCAGGCACTGACCATCGACCCCAATCATCCCAACAGTGTGTACGCCGTGGCCGGTGGTACGATCTTCGTCACAACCAACGACGGCGGCAGTTGGAGCCAACTGGCCGCCCCCGGCGGTCTCACGGATAGCTTCCAGCAAGTGCTGGTGGACTCCACCAACAGCTCGAGCCTCTATATCGTCCGCAACGTCTCGGGAGGCGGCCAGGTCTTTCACAGCAGCAACGGCGGCGCGTCGTGGAGCAATATCAGCGGCAACTTGCCGACCAATGGAACGCATGCCATTGCCTATGACCCGCGCAGCGGCACCATCTTCGTGGGCGACTTCACCGGAGTCTGGGCCTCGACCAACGGCGGTGCATCCTGGTCCCGCTATAAGACCGGTCTCCCCAATGTGTTTGTCAACGGCCTGGTTCTAAATCCGCGTCTCAACGAGCTGGTGGCCGACAGCTACGGTCGAGGCATGTGGGCGATCACCTTGACCTCCAACCCCGATCTGCCCAGCGGTTGGTCCGGCGCGGATATCGGTAGTCCCCGATACTCGGGCGATGATTATTTCGATGGAAGCTCTTGGACGGTCAGCGGCGGCGGCTCGGACATCGGGAACACGTCCGATCAGTTCAATTTCGCGAGTGAGAGCTTCACGGGCGATGGCATTGCCACAGCCAAGGTCACCAGCCTCGTCAACAGCAATCCCTCGGCCAAGGCGGGAGTGATGTTCCGCAACAGCACGGCCGCCAACGATATGTTCGTGGACGTGGTGGCCACACCCGGTAACGGCGTTTCGCTGCAATGGCGGAGCAGCGCCGGCGGCAGCGCTAACTCTGTGCAAGTGAGCGCGGTCCCCGCGCCTTCGCCGAGTTCGCCAGTGTGGGTCAGGCTCGTGCGGTCGATGAACGGCTTTGCCGGCTGGTATAGCACCGACGGTGCGACCTGGCAGCAGATCGGCTCCGCGGTGACTGTGAACATGGCCGGCGCGGCCCAGGTCGGGCTGGCCGTCACATCGCACAATAACAACCTCATCGGCGGCGCGGCATTCAACACTGTCGGCGTCGTCTCCACGCAAGTCACGAACAACCTGGACAGCGGTCCCGGTTCGCTACGTCAGGCGCTGCTGAATGCCGCCACGATCTCGGGCGTAACGCCGACGATCCGGTTCACCTTGCCAGCGGGGTCGCAGACAATCAATTTGCTCACGCCGTTGCCGGCGATCGGCGGGCCGATGGTGTTCATGCTCGATTCCACACAACACGTGACGATTGCATTCCCTACGGGTCCGGGTTGGACTAGCTCCAGCTCGCTCACTCTGACCGGCGCCGGCACTCTCGCCGTGACCGGCGGCGGCATCGAGGGCACGGGCAATCTGACAGTCGATGCCGGCAGCAATTTGACGGCTGGCCACATCATTCAGGGCGCCTTGGTGATCGGCGGCACGGCGGTCAGCCCGGCGATGGTCACGATCGCCGCGAGCGATGCCAATGGGAATCCGCTGAACTCCGTGGCGGCTGTCAGCACCAGCGCGGCGATCCTTGCAATGGCCAGTTATCCGCAGCCTGCCCCGACGACTGCGGAAAGCGCGTCGGCGGTCGCAACAGCCTTTACACTGACTTCGAACAGCGGCGTATCTTCGACCTCCGACGCAGCAACATTTCTCGAACGGCAAACTGCCATTGTCGCAAACGGAAATGGCAAGTTGCTTCATTGCGACGCCGTCGCTGCTGCGTTCGCGGATTCTGATGTGCTGGAGTGGGCGGCCTCGACTCCGGCCTCTCGGTATTCGGCGGCCGACGCCGATATCTCTCTATTATCCGACGATCTGATCGATGCGATCGGCCGACAATGGCCAACGTGAATCGGAGACGTGCAACGTTAGCCCCCGTCCGCGATGAGCAGATAGTAGATATCGGTGCAGATTTTTGTGGGGTCGCTATTCCATTCGTCTTTCCAGTGTCCGTAAGTCTCCCAATTGGGGCCGGCCAACTTGTGCCCATTGTCGGCGCACCACAGACGAATCGCCTCATGTGCTTCCTGAAGCAGGCCGTAAGGCCCGTAATGAGACGTTGTGGCAACGAGGCCGGCTGGGGTCGCTGACCCGACAACTTCGCCGCATCCGGCGAACGCGGACTCTAACTCGACGCCCACTTCAAGGTTGATCTGATCGTCCAAGTAGACCGCGACATGCCGTCCAGCCCCTGGAATCTGTTGCGAGCGGACAACATTCCAGACGGCTCCACAGGCTTCCGGAACGACCTTGGAGAGTTCCCGCAATCCTGCGCGACAGCGCACGACCGCCAGCGGACGACTGCTAAGTTGTTCGAGCCGGACGTTGTATTCCATTCAAAGGCTCTTCGCGGCGGCCCTTTTTCCGCGTCCCGCATTGCAGCAGCATACGCACCGCGGCCCCGCCCGGCGATGGTCAGCCAATCTGGCTTTGGCCGTCGCAGACGCAGTCCGCAGACAACGTTAATTCTTGCCCGCATCCTTGCTTGGCTGCTTCTTGGCGTCCTTCTTGGGTTTCTTGTTTTTCTTGTCGTTCTTTTGACGATTGTTGCCTTTTCCCATCTGTCGTACTCCTGTTTTTGATGAATGAGCCGGCCGCGAAAAGAGGTGCTGAACAAGTGCGCCGAGCGCACCAGTCGCGCTCAGCAGGTTCCCGAGCATACCAAATACTCACCTGTTTTTGAATCGCGGATCAATAGCGACCGGCGACGACATGCCGCCTTCGTGAGCGAGATTCCGAAGTCGCGATTGACGTCGCTGCCGCCGGACGAGACCCAAAAAAAACCGCCAGCCCATCCGCTTCCTGTACGCCGCGAGTTTCTCAAGCGACACCCGCGGAACGAACACCGGTGCGACATCCGAGCACGGAGATGCTCGATCGCTCCATTCATTTGAGCCGTTTCCGCTCCGCGCGCTCCCGAATCTTGTCGATCCAGTGTCCCCAACCCTTGGGCATACCTTCGCGATGTTGGGGCGAAATCAGTCCCATGCCGCGATGCACGAACGTCAACCGCGTTCCGCTCCCTTGGGCGACAAAGCGATATTGAAGATGATTCACCGCGGGGTACGACATCATCAGCGGCCCACAGATTTCGAGCAGGGTCGGCGGCTTGATCACCTGCACATGCCCCCACAAGTGACCCGCTTTATCGCCCAAATCGCGAAACCACCGCCCACCCGGCCATGCTTCCAGCTTGAACGGCATCGCCGTGCCATCCATCATTTGCGCGTCTGGGCCAAGCTCGTCGAGCATCGCTTCGAAGGCGATCTCGATCGGCGCCGCGATGTCGGTCGCTTTTTGAATCTCGACTGTTTCGATCGAATGTTGGGCCTGTGGTGAGTGTTGGTGCTGTGTGTCGGTTGTCATGAGGTTCCTTTCTTGCCGGTTGCTCGCCCGGGCGCGCTCGACTGAGCGAGGGCGCGCCGCTCGGCCCGCGCACGGATGCGGTCGAGCTGGCGCTCCCAATGCTGTTCGAACGTCTTGACCCAGTCGTAGACCGGCCGCAATTGGTTGAAGTTAAGTTCGTACACGCGACGTTGCCCCTGCTTGCTGACGGAAACGATGCCGACCTCCCGCAGCACGCCCAAGTGCTTCGAAACGGCCGGCTGCGGCAGTCCCAGCGCCACGACGATTGCCCCGACGGCGAGGCGGCGGCGCCGCGAAAGCAGATCGATGATCTGCCGCCGTCGCGGCTCGGCGATAGCGCTGAAAACGTCGGACGCGGCAGATGCTCGGGACATGCCGGGATTATATTCTCATTACGGAATATGTCAAGCGGGGCGTTGGAGAACCCTCGATGAACACAACCTTCGTTGAATTAGTGGTTGATGGAGATATCGTTGATTTGAACCGTATTCCGCTGCCAGCCGATACCCCGATTATGGACGAGCGGTTCCTACCCATTAGGTAATCGCTTCGTCGATCGAGTCGCTTGCCGCACCGGACCCGGCCAATGATAATGGGTGGCCCCGGTGTTCAAGTCGGAAATCGTCGTCACGGCGCGGATTCGGCTTTCATTCAGATTGTTTGCGAAATTCTGGTGAACCTCTCGGCGCCCAGCGGCGTCTAATGTGTTGAATGGACGAAGCATGATCTGCAATTCGGCAGATCAGGTCGATTGAAAGCGGTTTTTCCGGCTGCGAGGTTCCCGTGGTTTGGTTAAGGCTGAGTTCGATCCTAGAACGCATAGCGACGTTTTACTCCGCGCCCGCCGCGGGTAATACGTCGCTCCCCTTGCGCTTGTGACGCTCGGCCAACACCAAGTATGCCAACAACTTGAAGGCCCGGTGTCCAAGCGACGCCGGGCCTTTTTCGTTGGCTTGTTAGTTGCGGATCAAGGGTTGGTGGCTGAGACGGTATAGCGCCTGGCTGAAGACCAGGAGACGAGGATTCGAGCGCCTCCCGACCCACTGGCAAGGCTCTTTGACAATTCGATCAGGATTCATGGCACCCAGGATGTCGCGGAATGAACGCTATGGGTTCGAGTCCCACCTGAGCTATTGTGTTTCATCATTACTACCGCCCTGCTCGCTTGCCTTGGGGCAAGCGTGCTCGGTTGCTCGTCCTCGTGGAGCAGCCTGGAGTGCTCGCCTGCCCGTCAAGCAGGAGATCACGGGTTCAAATCCCGTCGGGGACGCCGTTTGAATTGACGCAGGTGAGCCAGTGCTCAGTGGAGTCTCATAAGCTCCAAGCGCCGGGCGCGACACCCGGACCTGCAACTGAGGAGAGGGACTACAGGCTCGGGGCTAGGGACTAGGGTACGCGCAAGCGGGGTCGGCGCGAAATGAATGGACTCCGCACATTCGACGAAGCTAGTTTGTGCATTCGACGAAGTCGGCGGATATTCCCCAGCCCCTAGCCCCGATTCCCTAGCCCCGGCTTGGAAGGTAGCCGGACACGGTTTGCCGGGCCGCTCTGCTAAGGCGGTTCTCGCTTGTCGAGATGAGGGTTCGGCTCCCTTGCCTTCCGCTTGGTTGGTCGAGATGAAGCATGCCCCGATGGTGAAATGGACATCATCCGAAATACGAATCAGCGAGTCGGTCACACTTCGTACTTCGCACTTGGTACTTCATACTTGATTCGGTGTCCGTGGTGTAGCGGTTTCTGCACGGCTGGCTCGGGCACCGACCGAAGGTTGGTCGCCAGACGGTGGCGGTTCGGCTCCGCCCAGATACCCCCGAGGAAATAACGAATGACGAATGTCTAATGACGAAGAGGATCGCGTGAGTTTCGTCGCGCCGCGGCGGATCTTCGACATTCGTGCTTCGTCATTCTTTAGACATTCGTCATTAGACATTTCGACATTGGTGAAATCATGACCAAGGTACTCGAGCGCCCGACGCTGGTCCTAAACCGCAACTGGCAGCCGGTCAACGTGGCAAGCGTCGCCCGGGCGCTGGTGCTGGTGTGGAACGACTCGGCGCGGGTTGTCGATCCGGACGATTACCGGCTCTACACCTGGGCCGATTGGTCGACGATCGCGCCGGGCGAGGGCGATCTGTTCATCCAGGCTGTGCACCAGCGGCTGCGGGTGCCGGAGGTGATCGCGCTGGCCGGCTACGATCGACTGCCGAGCGCCGCGGTCAGCTTCAGCCGTCGCAACATTTTCAAGCGGGACCATTACGCTTGCCAGTATTGCGGCGCCCAGCCGGGAAGCGAAGAGCTGTCGCTCGACCACGTCGTGCCGCGCTCGCGCGGTGGCCAGTCGAGCTGGGAGAACTGCGTGCTGGCCTGCATCGCCTGCAACAAGCGGAAGGCCGATCGGATGCCGCAGCAGGCGGGAATGAAGCTCCGCAAGCTGCCGGTCCGGCCGACCTGGAAGCCAATGTACGCCCGCGACAGCGCGCGGATCGAAAGCTGGTCGCGGTTTGTGAGCGAGGCGTACTGGAATGTCACGCTGGAAAAATGAGCCTTGCGAGTGTGCCGGATCAGCACGGCAGTCCTCGAAACCTTGCTTTTGCTACCGCCCTGCGCT